>JAOTZA010000239.1 GCA_029861655.1 Acidobacteriota bacterium
CAAGCCTTCCGCCTATCTCGGAGGTGCTCGAGCCGGTGTCAGGATCGAAGACCCAGAGAAACTCGACGAGCTCATAGCGCCGCTCGAGAGGAGATCGCGGAGCGTCCTGGACCGGGACGAACAGCCGCTCGGGTCTTTTGAATGGATGATCCGCGTACCGCAATTGCATCCACGGCTTCTCAAGGAGAACCTCGGTTACTTCTTGTGGGGCCGGCACACCGGCCTGCTCTTGTACATGCCCTTTGCGGTTGTCGCGGTGCTCTTTTTTCTGCTCAACAATCGACGCTCTTCGACGAGTTGGGTACTGTTCGCATCCCTGACGGCAACGGCGCTTTTTTTTCTCATCTGGATCCACTACAACTGGCACGGCGGCTCCGGGTTTATCGGCAACCGCTATTTCGCCGGTGCATATCCGGCCTTTCTGTTTCTCGTCGGGCGCATCCGTCCAAAGGGTTTGATCGTCGCCGGCTCGGTGGCTGCCGGTCTGTTTCTGGCACCCGTACTCTTTGCTCCCTACGGCGCACCAGTGCCCGATCCGACGCTTCAGTTTCACACTCGAAGCTCGCCCTTCGAGCTTTTCCCCGTTGAATTGTCGCTTTGGCATAAGGTGCCCGGATACGAAAGCATGGCCGCTCACGGCGTCATCTTCAGCGGCCGTCGCGATCTGGTCGAAGTTCCCGATACCGGAAGCGGGTCGATGTGGGTGCGAGGTGCGGCGCGGACCGAGGTCTGGGCCAGATCGGCAAAGCCGCTCGAGAGCCTGCTCTTCGAGGTTTCCAGCCCGGCACCGGACAACGAGATCGTGCTCCAACTCGGAAAGGAACGACACCGGATTCTGTCCGACGGTTCACCATCCGAGTCTGTGCGGCCCTCGCTCGTCGAGTTCCGGCCCAAAGGGGAAACGAAGCTCTGGTACCAATACGGCAAGCCAGTCCACAGCTACCGCCTTGAAGCCTCGGTCCTCACCGGGCGCAACCCGCGGCGGGAGAACGGTGAGTTGATCCAGCCGCAGTTCTACATCGGCGCACAGATCGACTATCTCGGAACACGTGAGGAGCTCTCGCGCAAGGATCGTTTCCGCATGGCCTGGGCAAAACCGCCTCCGATCGCCTCGGTGGCCACGGGCGATCGTTTCGAAGCGATCGTAGGCCTGCAGAACCTGAGCAACGAAACATGGCCGACGGCTGGTGCGCTCCCCGTCAAGGTTGCCCACCGTTGGTTCGACTCGTCGGGCAAGGAGATTGCGGTCGGTGACTTGGCCGAGCTCCCTCGGCGAGTGACCCCCCGCTCTTGGGCACAGGTCGCGGTGAAAGTGCAAGCGCCGGCGCAGGCGGGTGACTATGTACTGGAATTGGATGTGGTCCGAGAAGGGCTCGCCCGGTTCTCGGAGCGCGGTGCCCCGAAGCTCCGACTCGAAGTGGACGTCTCACTCTCTCCAACCAGCAGCCCGTAGTAGGAGTCGAGAGCGTGCCGTGGATCGATCTTCGAAAAGGCAGCTGGGTGGTCCTGGGCGCTCTACTGGTCGGCTTGTTGTGGGCCGTTGTTTCGGCGGATCGCGACGACTGGCCAACCTTTGTCGGCGACGAGGCCACCTATCTGATGGCCGCCGATAGTCTAGCCCGGGATTTCGACCTGATCTACGGCAAACGTGACTACGACCGCTTTGTCGAACGGTGGAAACGCACCCCTGAGGGTCTCATTCTGCTGAGCGGCGACCACGGCGCTCACATGACCTTTAGCAAACCCTTCTTCTACCCGACTTTTATCGCCCCGTTTGTCTGGCTTGCACCGCACAAGGGTGCGCAGATCGCCAACGTCCTGCTTCTTGCGCTGGCGGCCACCATGTCGGCGCGCACGCTGCGTCGATGGATCGGCCCTTCGGCACCCCTGCTGATCGCGGTCTTTGTCTTTTCGTCGGCGGCCTTTGGCTACGCCTTCTGGGCTCACGCCGACCTTTTTCTGTTGTCGCTCGCGGCCATCTCGTTGAGCCTTGTGTTCTCGGACCCCGAAGGTCAGCCCACCAAGCTCGGATTGTTCAAATGGGCGATCGGTGGCGCTCTGCTCGCCGCACTCGCCTTCAGCCGGCCGTTCTACGCTCCCCTTCTGATCCCAGCGGCGTTCTGTGCTCCCCGGCCCAGACTCCCGAGGCTGGCGTCTTTCTGGGCGGGAACCCTGCTGCTGATTTTCGCCTCACTCACCGTTCACAAAACGCTCGGCGACTCCTGGACCAGCTACGATGGCCAGCGCGCGGCGTTCTCGGACGAGACCGGTTACCCGGAAGTGGACTTCCCGAGCACCGAATGGGACGCATTTGTCTACAGGTGGGGCAATCTCGCCTGGCGTACCGACGCGATTCGCTCGGGAAACCGTCTCAGTGTTCCTCTTTGGCTGTGGAACGGCTTCTACTTTCTGGCAGGGCGACATGTCGGGGTGCTGGTTTACTTCTTGCCTCTTCTTCTCGGCCTGGCGGCGGGCCCAAAGGACAGTCCGCGATGGGCTCTGACCGTGGCGGTGGTCGCGGCTGTCGCCGGGGTTTTCTACCTCCGGCCGTTCAATTTCTTTGGCGGTGGTGCAGCGATCGCCAACCGGCATTTTCTTCCCATCTACCCGGCCTTCTGGTTTTTGGCCGCCGGCCCGCTCAAGATCCGCTGGCTGGCGGTGGTGACGCTCGTGTCGGGGCTCTTCCTGTGGCCGCTCTGGATCGAAGCCGACGAGTACCTTCTCGGCGCCGATGGCAGATCCCGCTTTGTCTCCCCGATTGCAAACTCCGCGTTGCCTTTCGAGACGACGCAGCGGCATATCGGACCCTCGGGAAGCGAAGACTTTCAGGCTAATGGTCTGTGGATTCGGCCGCTGGGCCCCGAGGTCGGTGTTGCCGGCCCCGAGTCTTCGGAGTCGCTCTCGCACGCGCCGGGGACGATGGCGCTCGCTAGCGAAGCCACCGCACACTTTCTTGTTGGAAGCGAGGAGCGCGTCGGCCACATTGTCCTCACAATTCTCGGCTCCGAAAGCGTGGTTCCTGACATCGAAGACGCGGAGGCTCTCTCTACCAGTACTGACCCGGCCCAGCGGCGCTTCCTCTTGCGGCTGGGTCCGAGACGCGCCATCCACCCGACGTGGTGGACCTGGCAGAACGCCCACCTCTACCGACTCGACATCACCTTCCGCGGCGTCTCTTCAACACCGGTCGCCTTTTCACTGTCTCCGCTCGAGTCCAAGCCCGAGTCTTCCCCGGATTGACGGGTTCGCAGAGACCGTCCCCGATGCCACCACGCCCTCTGAAAAAGACTCGAACAGCAAGGCTCCCGGCCCCAACGATGCTGGGCTGGGTTCTCGCCGTCATCCTGACGAACGGCTGCGGAGAGGAGCCGCGCGAGCACCAAGCGCGTCAACATGCGACACCGAGCCGGGGCTACATCCTGATCTCCCTCGACTCGTTAGCGGCGCGGCGTCTCGGCGCTTACGGATACCACCGCGACACCAGTCCATTCTTCGATCGCCTCGCCGACCGGGGTCAGCTTTTCGAGACCACTATCGCCCAGTCGCCGTCGACGCTCGTCTCCCACCTGTCGCTGATGACCGGTCTCTACCCGCAGCAACACGGGGTCGATGGCCCAAGAGAGACCCTGTCGGCGGGGATCGAGACTCTCGCTGAGCGTTTCTCCCGCTACGGCTTCGCCACCGCGGGACATACCGAAGGGGGGCTGGTCGGAAGAAACTACGGCTTCCATCGCGGGTTCGACGAGTTCACCGACTCGTTTGGCCGCTCAGACACCGAGATCGAAGCCACGCTGGCCAGCGGGCTGGCATTTCTTCGGGGCCTCGAACCGGAGGACCGGTTCTTTCTATTCCTTCACTCGTACTCGGTTCATCATCCCTATGAACCTCCTGACCCGTACCGCTCTCTTTTTCTCCCCACCGGCGGTCTTGCCGACGCGTCGGGAGACCTGTCCTGGCGCGCCTTCAATGCCGGTTTTCTCGACGTCGAGGACAGCGACATCGAATTGGCCTCGGCTCTCTACGACGGCAGTGTTCGGTACGTCGATGACCAACTCGAGGGATTCTTTACCGACCTTCAGGATCTCGGGCTCCTCGAGAACACGACCATTGTGATCACTTCGGACCATGGCGAGGAGTTTCTCGAACACCGTCGCCTGGGACACTCCCAGGTCTATCCCGAAGACGTGCAGGTGCCCCTCCTGGTTCTCGAACCGGGGGCCACATCGGGTCGCCGGATTCCCGAGCTCACCGAGCTCATCGACGTCGCTCCGACTCTTTATGACCTCGCCGGCATCCCGACTCCCGCGGACCTCTCGGGAGAGAGTTTGCTGCACCTTCTGCGCGGTGGCAGTACGGACTCTTCATGGGCCTACTCCGAATCGCTTGGCCGCACCTCTCAACGCTCCCTTTTCTCGACGGAGAGTGGCGTCACTCATCAGGTGGTCATCACTTCCCTGGCCGCGGAGCCCGATGGCATCTGGGTGACCAAGGCGGCCGGTTTCGAGACCACGTCGCCCACGCTGGCGTTCTCGATCGCTAGCTTTAACCAGCCTCGGTTGGTGCGGCTGGCGCTCGAAGATGAAGAGTTCGAAAGGATCGAGGCCGGTGCCCGCTGGTCTCGAATCTCGCTCGACTTGCCGGGGGAGCGCTCACGCTACCGCCTCGACCTCTCCACTGAAGGCTGCAACTCACCGAGGCTTCTGGGGCTCAGCGATGACCCTCGGTGTCTCTCCTTCAAGCTCAGAGGGTTGGCCCCAAGACTGCGCGAGTTGTTCCGACTCGACCAGGATCCGCGTGCGAGTCAAGATCTGGGCTCGCTTGAGCCCGACACCCTCGAGAGACTCTCGGGCGAGCTGTCGCGTCTGCGTTGGTCGGTCGTCGCGCCGCCGCAGCCTCGGCCCCTGAGCGAAGAGATCCGAGAACCCCTGCGACTGCTCGGCGCGGTCGACTAGCCTGACCTTCTCACCAGCGTTCGTCGCGAGGGGTCGGAAGTGCTTGGAGATACAACGCTCGCGACCGAGACCAACGCAAGCGTACTTGACGTACACTGAGGCAATCGACGGGAGTGTAACCCAGTAGATTCAGGCAC
>JAOTZA010000240.1 GCA_029861655.1 Acidobacteriota bacterium
TATACTCGATAGCGTAGTGCTAAGGTGTTGAGATTCAACTGGCTGCGACGTTGTTGTGGGTCTTGGGGTACCGCCGGCGAGTCGCCCTGGGCGAATCGCCGGGGGCGGCGTGGTGGTATCCTAGAACAGGTAGGGAATCCTGAAATGCCTAGTCGATCGGTTCGAGCGGGTCTGATAGCGGCGGTGGCGCTCACCCTCGCCTTGCCAGCCCTGGGCGACGACGTCTTTCTCGAGAACGGCAGGTCGTTCGAATCGGTCATTGTTGTGGCCGAAACCGAGGACACGGTGCGGATCCGCCTGCCCTACGGCGAAATGAGCCTTCCCAAGAGCTGGGTGGACCGCGTGGTCCGGGAGCAGACTCCGCTCGAAGAGTTCCTGCAGCGGCGGAGCCTTCTCCTCCGGAAGTTCGACGCCGGGGTGACCGATTGGCTCGATTTGGCGGTCTGGGCTCGGGCGCACGAGTTGGAACACGGCTACCGCGAGTCGGTCTTGGCGGCCGCGGAGATCGACCCGGGTTCCGAGTCTCTATCGACCCATATGCGCCGTCTCGGGCGGGTCTTCGACAAAGAGCTCGATCGTTGGATTCTCTACGAGGAGTCGCAGCGCCGCGCCGGTCTCGAACAACATGAGGGAAAGTGGGTTCCGCGACAGGAGGCCGAGCGGGAGAGGCAGAGAGAACGGCAGGCGCGGGTCACGACCGAGGAGCGACTGGGAAGGGCCATCGAGGCCCTGGCGGTGGCGCAGCTCGAACGAGAGACGCGGGAGACAGAGCAGAGCAGGGCAACCTTCTCCGAGCACACACCGCCTACCGTCTACCACGTGCCCCTCCGCCAGGCAGCGGTCTACCCGACGGTCGTGTTTCCCGCGGGCTTTGTCCGACTTCCGTCCGCTGGCGATGGCGATACGGACGAAGAGACGAGCAAAGACGGAGAGCAGAACCGCGGTGCCTACGACTCGCTACGCAGACGCCAGCCGGGAAGCCTTCTGGTTTCGCGATCCGGTTCGCGCAGCGTTGGTGCGCTGGCTGGGATCAGACGTCAGCCAGGGTCACTGGCGTTGAATCCTTAGAGCCTACTGGACGCCGGCTCGCTATCGAGCCGCTCCCCCCACCGTCTCCATCGGCCCGGGGACGCTCGGTGGGTCACCGAGCAAGTGGGTCTCGAAAAAGAGCATGACGATCTCGCCGTAGAGATCTCGGTTTTCCTTCTTGCGAAAACCGTGTCCTTCGTTGAGCGCGTTCATGTACCAGACGTCATAGCCCGCCTCGCGTACGTCGCGGACGATCTGCTCGGCCTCGGTCACCGGCACCCGGGGGTCGTTTTGACCCTGGGCGACAAAAAGAGGTGCGGTGATCTCGTCGGCGTGCCGATTCGGGCTGATCTTCTCTAGATGGGCTCGCATCGCCGCGTCTCGCTCGTCGCCGTACTCGACGCGTCGCAGGTCGCGGCGATAGTCCTTGGTGTTCTCGAGGAAGGTGACGAAGTTCGAGATGCCCACGATGTCCACCGCGGCACGCAGCCGATCGCTGTAGTGCACCATGCTCGCCAACACCATATAGCCGCCATAGCTGCCGCCGTACACCGCGACGCGTGAGGAGTCGAGGTCCGGCTGGGTCTCGATCCAATCGAGTAAGGCGCCGATGTCCTTGACCGAGTCTTCCCGTTTGAAGCCGTTGTCGAGCTTGAGATAGCTCTTGCCGTACCCGGCGGAGCCTCGCACGTTGGGCGCGATCACCGCCGCACCGAGCTCTGCCAACCACAGCTGGTAGGTGGCACTGAAGCGCGGTCGGTACTGGCTCTCCGGGCCTCCGTGGATCGAGACGATCACCGGATGAGGACCTGGGCCTTCGGGTTTGTAGACAAAGGCAGGGATCATCCGGTCGGAGTCGTCGGTGTCATCGAATGTCGGGTAGTGAACCAACTCCGGCTCGATGAACATCGCCGTGTCTAGACCCCCGACCTCGCTGGCAGTCCAGCGCTCGAGCGTGCCGGCCTTGGTGGGTGAGTCGCCCAGGTCGAGGGTGAAGACATCGCTGGGAGTCTTGGGTGTGTTGAGGGTCAGCGCCAGGCGGGTGTCATCCGGGCTGAAGCTGAGTCCGCCGATCGTACCGACTGGCAGGCTCCCGACCGGCTCGAAGGCAAAGCTTGTGGGGTCCATCAGGTAGAGCCTGGAGAGACCACCCTCGTTGGTGACGAACGCCGCCCGGCTGCCGTCGTGGCTGAGCTCTCCGTTGCCTACATTCCAGGGGATCTCGTCGGTGATGATGCGGATCTCACCCGTATCGAGGCTCATGTGAGCTAGCTGATTGAACTCGCTCCGAGAGTCTGTGACCAGAAAGATCCCATCACCCGAGCCGTCGAATCCCGCGGCTTGATAGGTCGATGGATTGTCAGCGCCGCCCACGAGCAGCTCATGCTCTCCGGACTCCAGATCCAGCATGTGAATTCGCGAGTCGTTGACGCTCACATACTGCGCAATCAGGACCTTGCGGTCGTCCGGGCTCCACTCCACGGGACCCCACCAGGAGCCGTCTGGAGATTCGAGCACCAGACGCGCCGACGACGGATCAGCAACCTCCATAACCCACACGTCGTTCGAGCGGCCGTTGCGACGAGTGCTCTGGAAAGCGATTCGCTTGCCGTCGCGGCTCCATTCGACCGCGCCATTTCGTGACTCGCCGTCGGTCAGCAACCGGGCCTCGCCGGACTCGGGATCGAGAAGAAAGATCTGGCGATATTCATTACCCCCGGCGTCCTTCAGGAAGCTCAGCTTCGAGCCCTTGGGCTGGCGATCGATTCCGGAGATTGGTTCCTCGAAGAAGGTCATCTGCGTGCGCGCGCCTCCGGGCGTCGCGACGTGGTGAAGTTGCGAGACGTTGCCAAAACGTGTGGTGATGTAGATTCCGGAGCCCGCGGCGTCCCAGTCCTGAAAGCCAGCGCTGCGAATGTTCTGGTATCGGTTGAGCTGTCTGCCGAGCTCGGCCGGGATCTCCGGTATGTTGTCGAGCACGACGTTGCCATTGTTGACGTGGCGAACGGCCTGGCTGGCGTCCTTGGCCTCCTCGGCTTCCTGTGCAGGAGCAACGGCCGGGCCGGACAAGACGAGAGCGGCGACGAAAAGGGGAAGCAAGGGGAAACGGGGCTTCATGGATTAGATCTCCTGGGTTCGGTTGGCGGAGCGTCAATCTATCGCACTCTCGCCGTCGCTATCGCGGTTGACAAAGGGCTCGGCTGACACCGAAGATGCGAGCGTCGATGGATCTCTCGGGAAAAACAGCGCTGGTGACCGGAGCGGCCCGCCGCGTGGGTAAGGCCGTTGCCTTGGGGCTGGCGCGACGTGGAGCGGACGTAGTGATCCACTACAACGGTTCGCAGGAGGCGGCCGAGCGCACCGCGGCCGAGATCGCCGGTCTGGGGGTCGAGGCGGTCCCGCTGGGCGCGGATTTGAGGCACGCTAGGGAGATCGAAAGGCTGTTCCTGGAGATCGGTGAACGGATCGGGCGGTTGGATGTGCTGGTCAACAGCGCCGCCAGCTTCAGAGCAGCGCGGTTCGAGGAGATCTCCTCAGAGGCTTGGGATGAAGTGATGGCGCTCAACGTGCGCGCACCCTTTCTCTGTTCGCGGCTGGCCGCCTCGTTGATGCGTCGGCCGTCAGGAAAGGAAGATACCGGGCCCGATACCGGTGCCATCGTCAACATCTCCGATCTGAGTGCCTATCGCCCGTGGCCGGGTTACACGCACCACGGGGCCAGCAAAGCGGCTCTGGTCCATCTCACCTCGAGCTCGGCACTGGAGCTGGCTCCCGACATTCGTGTCAACTGTGTGATCCCGGGAGCCATCCTGCCGCCGCCGGGAGTCGATCTCGAAAGCGAAGAATGGCGCCGACGCGGGGAAAGTGTCTTGCTGGGCCGCACCGGAAACGGCAAACATGTGGCCGACGCGGTGGTCTCACTGATAGAGAATGATTTCATCACCGGTGCAATCCTGCCGGTGGATGGTGGGGAGCGGCTTCTCAAATGAACGACGACATCTTCGAAGAGACTCGCAAGGGCCACGACAAGATTCTCATCCGCGACCTCCTGCTGCGGGGGATCGTGGGTCTCAATGATTGGGAGCGCAAGGAGAAGCAGGACATCCTGATCAATTTGACGCTCTTTCTCGACTCCAGGGCCGCCGGCCGCTCGGATGATGTCGAGAAGACGCTCAACTATCGAACGATCACCAAGGCGATTATTCGCCTGGTTGAAGGATCTTCTTTTTTTCTCGTCGAAGCGCTGGCGGAAGCCATCGCCCGGCTTGCCGTCGTGGACCATGGAGCTTCCCGTGTGAGCGTGCGGGTCGAGAAACCGGGCGCCTTGCGCTTTGCCCGCTCGGTGGGCATCGAGATCGGGCGCAGCCGTGAAGATTTCGACGACGAACCGGACGCCGGATGACCGAGTCTCGATTGGGAGCCGCGCGCTCCGTGTTGATCTCAATCGGCTCGAACATCGAGCCCGAGAGGAACCTGGTAGCCGCTGTGGAGATTCTGGACGCCGAGAGCGATCTGCGCCGGGTGTCGCGGGTTTTTGCTACCCGACCGGTGGGAGACAAACCGATGCCGGCTTTTCTCAACGCCGCGGTCGAGCTGCGGACTCGATCGGGTCCGCGCGAGCTCAGACGCTCGGTTCTGCGTCGAATCGAGCACCGCCTGGGACGCGTCCGCGGTGAGGATCGCAATGCGCCGCGCACCATCGACCTCGATATCGCAGTCTTTGGCGACCTGGTGCTGGAAGAGGTCGACCTGACGCTGCCGGACCCCGAGATCCTGACCCGAGCGCACGTAGCGGTGCCGCTCGCCGATGTGGCTCCGGAGATGCGCCACCCGGTGGACGGGAGGCGGCTCGGTGAGATCGGCGCGGCCTTGGACGACCCTGACGCGGTACGTCCGGCCCCTGACGCCGAGGCCCTGCGAGTCGCCTGTCCGCATGTGGGGCTGCGACGCGAACGGAGTCGGGGAGCGACAGGGGAAGGTAGATGAAGCGTTTTTGGACCGTCCTGGCCGGGATCGCCCTGCTGGTGACAACAGTCTGCATATCGAGGCCATTGC
>JAOTZA010000241.1 GCA_029861655.1 Acidobacteriota bacterium
GATCGCGCAGGCCACGGTGTCCCAACACCTCAAGCGGCTCCGCGAGGCGGGCTGGATCGACGGTAGCCCCGAGGGTCCGGCGACCTGTTACCACCTGAACGCCAAGAACGTAGCCTGGTTCAGGCGGTGGGTGGAAGAGATCTTCTAGACGGTCTGAGCGAGATTGGATTTTTTTGGATCCAATAATCGTAAAAATACGCTAAAGGAGTGCACAGTGACAGCCGACATCCATCGAATCATCGACTTCATCATCAGCTCGCTCATCCACGTCTGGCCCTATCTTCTCCTCTCCATTCCGTTGGCGGTAGGTGTCAAGATGTCCGGCGCCTCTCGCCACATCAAGCGAGCTTTCGACGGACACCCGACCACCGCGATCCTGCTGGCGGTTGCGGTGGGGGCCTTCAGTCCCTTCTGTTCGTGTGGCGTCATCCCGGTGGTTGCCTCGTTGCTTGTTGGAGGTGTGCCGCTGGCGCCGGTGATGGCTTTCTGGATCGCGTCGCCCTCGATGGACCCGGAGATCTTTTTTCTGAGCGTTGCGAGCCTTGGCTGGAGGCTGGCGATCTGGCGACTCGCGGCAACGCTGGCCGTGAGCCTGCTCGGTGGCTTTGTAACTCATTTCGCCGAACGTTCGGGCTGGCTGGGTGAGGGCTATCTCAGGCTCAAGGAAACTACAACGCCGCCGCCGAGCCTCGGCTCGAGGGTCCATGATCGGCTGCTAGACCTCAGGGGCGCAATCGCCCAGTTCGCCGCTCGCCCTGCCGTGGCAGCCGCGGTCTGCTGCGGCTCGGCCGAGGGGGTCGCCGACGTAGAGCTGGGGATGCCGCGGCCGGATCCTCGGGCGAGTCGGGTCGAGTCCTGTTCCGACTCCTGTGAGTCCAGAGAGGCGGCGGGTCCGCAGCAGGGGTCCTGTGGGGACGGGAAGAGCAGTTTCCGAATGAAGCTGTTTCGGGAGACCGCCGCCGCAACCTGGATGGTGAGTAAGTTTATGGCCCTGGCTTTCTTTCTCGGGGCGCTCATCGAGATCTACGTTCCAGCGGAATGGATCGCAGCCACCCTCGGGGCTCGCAACCCGCTTGCGATCCCAACGGCGGCGATACTGGGAGTCCCGGTCTACACGAGCAACCTCACGGCGCTGCCTTTGATCGGCGGCCTGCTGACGCAGGGGATGGATCCGGGTGCCGCGATCGCCTTTCTCATCGCCGGACCGACCACCACGCTTCCCGCGATGGCGGCGGTCTGGGGACTGGTCTCACGACGAGTCTTCGCCCTTTACGTCAGCTTTGCGTTTGCCGGTGCCCTCGCTTTTGGAGCTCTCTACGACCTCCTACTCCGCTAGACGAGGTTCGGACTTCGATCACGGGCTGCTAGGCGTAGAGAAAGGAGTCATCTGGCGTGTGCTCCGCTTGCAGCCCGGGATGGTCCCACTGTGGGATACTGCGGTAATTCAGTTGTCTCGAGTTGGGGGGAAAGCTCTGAAGGGGGTATATGCGGATCTTCCTCGTTCACATTCGCGATCCACAGTTCTATGCGATCCCGGCGGCTGGTTTGTCCAACGGTGACGTTCCGCGGATCATCGGCTTTCCTCCGATCGGAATCATGTCGTTATCGGCGGTGCTCAAACGGGCCGGGCACGAGTGCGTCATGTTCGATCAGGCCAACCCGAACACGCCAAATGACGTCATTCTCGACGAGATTCGGCGGCAACAACCAAATCTGGTGGGGCTGAGCTTTCTTTCCACTACCAGCTACCCTTACGCCAAGATTCTCGCTCGCGCGATTCGGGAGATGGACGCCGACGTCAAGCTCGCCTTTGGTGGTGTCTTCGTGTCGCTAAACGCCCAGAAAGTGAAGTCTCAGTGCCCCGAGGTGGACTTTGTCTGCCGCGGTGACGGTGAGCAGCTCATTCTCGATCTGCTCGAGAGTCCAGACGACCCGAGCAACATACTCGGTGTGACCTGGGCCGACGCGGATGGCGCGGTACGTCACAATCCTGATCGGCCGACCGAGCGGGATCTCGATCAGTGGCCCATTCCGGATCGCGAGAGCCTGGCCCTGGGCTTCATCGAGTCGATGCCCCTTGATGTTCCCGCTGTCCTGTCGCTCGATCGTTACACCACGATGCAAACCTCGCGCGGCTGTCCCTGGCCATGTGTTTTTTGTGACATCCCCATTTTCAATGATGGCAAGTTCAGGTCGCGGAGTCCGGAACACGTGATCGCAGAGCTCAAACAGCTGCAGGAGGACGGATACGGCGCGGTGTATTTTGTAGACGACCACTTCTTGCTCCAGCCCAAGCGGATCGAGGCCATCTGCCAGGGCATCATCGACAATGGCATCACGATCAGTTGGGGCTGCGAGGGACGGGTCGACTCGGTTTGCATGGATCTTTTTCCCCTGATGGCGAAGGCCAACTGCAAATCTCTCATGTTCGGCATCGAGAGCGGCAGCCAGAAGATTCTCGACCGCCTAAAAAAGGAACAGTCACTCGCTCAGATAGAGGCGGCCGTAACCGCCGCCAAAAAAGCCGGAATCGAGATCGTGCATGGATTTTTCGTCGTCGGTAGCCCCGATGAAACCGAAGAAGACATGCGAAAGACCTTTCGCTTTGCCTCCAAGCTCAGGATCGACAGCTTCGGTTTTAACCGTCTCTGTGTCTATCGAGGTACGCCGCTGTGGACCGAATATGTCAACAGAGGGCTCGTGAACGACACGACCGACTGGTACAAGTACTACAAGTGCTCTGAAATCGATCCGACGGTCATGACCGGCGCGGAGATCAATCGGATCCGGACGGTGGAAATGCGCCGCCTGATCGCCTACAAGCTCTTGCGTTATCCCCTCCAATCGTTACGGCTGATCCGTCGTTTCCTGCAGCACATGCCGTTGCGGGACGTCGTCTACCTTATTGTCAAACCGTTTCTTGGCAAGAAATCCGGGGCCACTAGCTCGGAGGTCCTCAGCCGCGCGGTCGAGCATGAGGAGATGAAGAGCGCGGCCGCTGATTTGACCCAGCTTTCCGACGAGGCGTCCGGGCAGGCGATTGCGCGCGAACTTGCCGCCGAGAAGATCTACACGATCGGGAAATAGCCCCTCACCACATCAGACGGGATGATCGGCTCACTCGGTTGTAGAGGGATGACACCGGCCTAGAAATCGATGGCCAGCGCCACCGTGAAGAGGGTGTCCAGATCATCGAGTGGTGCCAGGACGACTGCGTCGGTGGGCCCGCCTGCGGTGAAGAGCGGCACCAGCCCCAGGCTCGGCTCGTTGTCGAAGAGAAACTGCAGACTGATCTTGAGGGCCATCCGTTCGCTCATCGAAACGTCGAGCCAGTTGATCATGTCCACCCGGTAGTCGGAGGTCTCGTCGGCATTGATGTCGACCAGAAGGACGTTGCCGTAGGAGGTATTGGCGCCAAACGGGCGCAGGTAATCCCAGCCCAGCCGCAACCCGGCAAACGTGTCGCTCGCCGGCGGGCCGACGACGTTTTCCTGATCGGTATAGGTCACACCATAATCGGTCCTGAAGTGTCCTTCTTCGTTGTCGTACCAGAGGTGGCCGACGCCTCCGACGATTTGAGTTCGGTTCTTGATCCCGGCAAATTCGTTGCGTTCCCAGCCGGCGCCTGCGAACCAGAAGAGACGCTCGGAGATGGGGCGGTCGTAACGCCCCCGAAAGAAGTAGTTCTCCGCGGTGACGTCGGTTACCGAGTCTTCCCGGACGTTGAAAGACCCCGCGGTGCCGGCGGCGAAACGGCTGGTCGTGGTGGTCTCGGCGCGGAGTGCGCCGGCTTCGAGGGTGACGGTGCCTGCGCCCGCGGTTCCCGTCGAGGTCGTGCGCAGTCCGAGGGTCGACGCCTCGGCGTTGCCGCCGGTCTGGACATAGCTCAGCTCGGCACGATGGGTCCATTTGGGGGCTTGCTCTTCGGTGGCGTCGGCTTCCTGCGCCCAGGTCGGGGTAGCTAGGGCCAGACCCGTCACCATCACGCAGGCGACGGAAAGGCGGTTGAAGACTCTGAAGTATCGGTTCATGCAAATCCTCCTTCTCAGAAAGTATTTCTCTGACTCTCTCAGACCGGCGGGGGCCCGAAAAGTCACGCGACGGTGGCGATTCCCGCGTGGTTATTGCTTGACGACGTCTTCCAGGTAAACGCTGTTGGCGACTGCTATCGTCCGGTCGTCGCGCTCGAGGAGAGTCTGGGTGGGCGTAATGGCGGTGAGGGTGCCCCGTTCGCCGGCGATCTCCATTTCCTCGCCGATGCGAAAGACCTTGCGGGCGTAGAAACCCGCCAGGATGTTGCGGGTGATGTCCCTCGTGCCCAGACCCAGCGATAGGCCAAAACCAAGGGCTCCGGCAGCTAGGATACCCGCGGTCACGAGACGCACGATCTCGGTGTCGATGCGGAGCTGGCCGAGTGCCATGATCGCGGCGACAAAGAAGATCAGGGCGTAGACCAGACCACCGAGCGACGACGCGTATTCGATGCCGGACTCGGTGGCGGTCCGCGACACCGCGCGGCTGGCCAACTGCGCCGCCAGGCTTCCGAGAAGGAAGATGAGGCAGGCCGCTACCAGGTTGGGAACGTAGGCGAGAAAGGACCCCAAGGCCTGGGAAACGGCCGTCAGCCCCAGAGCGTCGGCACCGATGCGCGCAAACAAGAAGAGCAGAAGGAAATAGAAGACCTTGGCCAGAGAGGCAGCCGGCGAACCGCTCAACCCGAGGCGGCTGAGCGTAGAAGTGAGACCGAGGCGCTCCAGAAGGGAGTCGAAGCGCAGCCTCTTGAGCAAGGCGCGGAGCCCCATCTCGACCAGCTTGGCCACCACCAGGGCGACGATCACGAGAACGAGCGCGACGAGAATCCGCGGCGCCGCGCGCACGGCGGCAGCCGCCATATCCCGGAAGGCACCTACGAGCTGTTGCTGGATGGCCAGGGTCTCTTCGTTCATCGTCCCTCTCCTTTATTGTCTCGGCGGCGCCCAAAAACCTGGAAGATCACGCCCAGCGCCTCGAGCACCATTACCTTCGTGACGGTCCAGGACAGGTCGACGGTGTCGGTGGCGAGTTGACGACG
>JAOTZA010000242.1 GCA_029861655.1 Acidobacteriota bacterium
TCTTGGCGGTCTTCTTCTTGGCGGTCTTCTTCTTGGTGGTCTTCTTCTTGGTGGTCTTCTTCTTGGCGGTCTTCTTCTTGGCGGTCTTCGATTCGGCGGAGTCACCTGCCTCGGGTGCGGCTCCCTCGGGGAGCTCGCCTTCCACTGTGGCTCCGCATTTCGGGCAGAGCGGGTCCGCTTTGCCGAGGTCGTAGTATTTGACCCCGCAGTTCGGGCACTCGTGCTTGTTGCCCAGTTCCGCGGCTGTTTTCATTGGTATCTCCTAGGTTGGCTGGGGATCGGCCCAACTTGGGCGGGGGCGTGACCGTAGCATCGGCCCTTGAGGGGTGTCAAACAAGACGCTGCCCACCCGACTGCTATGATCGCCGTCCGCTCGGGCGCTCGAAACAAGCGCGCTTGCCGCAACCCGAATGAAGCATGGAGCTCCAGTCATAAGGATGTTTCTGGCCGCCGGGGTGTTGGCGGTGGCGGTCGCCGGCGCCGATCGCTCGGGGGATTTATCCACCGCGTCGATCCTCGACCCTCGGGATTCCACTCTCGAGCCGAGTCAGCGGTTGGAGGCTCTTCTCGAGCGGTGCCGCACTGGACAGTCGGCAATCCGGACTCTCGAGGCGGAATTCGAGCAACGCAAGGAGAATGCGTTATTAGTCGATCCGAACGTCGCCCAAGGTGTTTTTTCCTACGCGGCACCCGACCGCGTGCGCTGGGAGTATCAAACACCCGATCCGATCTCGATGCTCATCACGGAGGATGAACTGACCACTTGGTACCGGGATCTCGGCAAGGTCGAGAGGATTCAGGTGGGCTCGCGCTCGCAGCGGGTCCTCGAGTACCTGGGCGCGGGCAGTTCTCTGGACGACCTGATGAAGTACTTCACGGTGTCGTTGGTGGTGCCGGAAGCCACAACCGAGGCGTACCGCCTCGAGCTGCTGCCGCGCTTCGAGCGGGTCGCGAAGAGGCTCAAGGGGATCAAGATCTGGATCGATTCTGAGCTCTATCTGCCGGTCGGTCTGCGCTATGTCGAGGCCGATGGCGATGTGACCGAATACCGCTTCACGAACTACCGCGTCAACGACGATCTTCCGGAAGACCGTTTTTCGCTCGACCTCCCAAGCGACGTCGCCATAGAGGCCGTCGATTTCGACACGCGCTCGGCGGCCCGGTAACCTGGCAGCAGACGCCCAATGGCCGGCCCCTTCGAGGTCCTGACGACTGATGGTCCAGCGCGCCGAGCGCGGCTGGAAACCGAGCACGGGGTGGTCGAGACCCCGGCGTTCATGCCGGTGGGTACGCGCGGCGCCGTCAAGGGGGTCGACCCCGAGGCGCTCACCCGGCTTGGCGCCGAGATTCTGCTGTCGAATTTCTATCATCTGGATCTGCGGCCCGGGATTGATTCGATAGAGAGCCTCGGAGGCCTCCACGCATTCTGTGGTTGGTCCAAACCGATCCTGACCGACAGCGGCGGCTACCAGGTTTTCAGTCTGGCCAAGTTGCGGCAACTAGATGACGATGGCGTGACATTCCGAAGCCATCTGGACGGCAAAGCGGTTCGGTTGACGCCGCAGCGTGTGGTTAGGGACCAGGTACGTATCGGTGTCGATATCGCCATGGTGCTCGACGAGTGCCCACCCTGGCCAGCGAGCGAAGAGACCGTCAGCGAGGCCGTCGAGCGCACCACGAGGTGGGCTCACGTGGCGCGACAGGTCCACGACAGCCACCACGGAAAGACGCTTCTTTTCGGCATCGTCCAGGGTGGTGGCTTCGAACGGCTCCGCAAGGAAGCGGCTGAGGCGCTTGTGGCGCTCGATTTCGACGGCTATGCGGTGGGAGGAGTCAGCGTCGGCGAACCGCTCGATGAGCGACGCCGCGTCGTGGAGCTGACAGTGCCATTGTTGCCGGTCGAGAAACCGCGGTATTTGATGGGACTCGGAACACCACCGGACATCCTGCACGCGGCGATGCACGGAGTCGATCTCTTTGACTGTGTCTTGCCTTCTCGCAATGCCAGGCACGGTCTCTTGTTTACGAGACGGGGACCGCTGCGAATCAAGAACGCGAAATTCGGTTCAGATGAGTGTGCAGTCGAGGACGGCTGTCCCTGTCCGTGCTGCCGGGGTGTCTCCAGGGCCTTCTTGCATCACCTCTTTCGGTGTGGCGAGATCACGGCACAGGTGCTGGCGACGCTGCACAACATCCGCTTCTATCTTGACTTTGCCAACGGTCTCAGAGAAGCTATCGCGTCCGGCGATTTGGCCGAATTCGCGGCATCATTTAGGTCCACATATAGCGACGCCGGAACGTCCGAATCTAGCCTCGAAACCCAGCCCCAAGCCAATTGATGATCCAGATTCTCCCGCTCGCCCTCGCCGAGGGTGTGTCTCGCAACCCGCTGATCCAGTTCGTTCCGCTGATCCTGATCTTCGGGATCTTCTACTTTTTTCTTTTTGCCCCGATGCGCAAACGCCAGAAGGCGCTGGAGCAGTTGATCGAGAACCTCAAGAAGGGCGATCGGATCGTCACCACCGGCGGGGTTCACGGAGAGATCGCCTCGGTCAAGGACAAGGTCGTCCTCGTCAAGGTGGCCGACAACGTCAAGCTGCGGATCTCGAGATCGGCGGTGGCCGGTCTAGAAGGCTCGGAGGCCGACTCGTGAGCAGGGATCTGCTTTGGCGTGGACTGTTGATCGCGGGTGTTGTCGTCGGTGCGATATTTCTCGCTCATCCGATCCGCGAAAAGATCAACCTTGGGCTCGACTTGCGCGGCGGGATCCACCTCGTTCTGCGGGTCGAGACGGCCGACGCCCTGCGTTCTGAGACCAACAAGTATCTGGTGCGTGTGCTCCAGGAAGCCGAGGATCGCGACCTCGAGGGAGCCACCGGCAACGCCACGAGCGACAGAGGCTTCGAGCTGACGGGGATTGCAGCCACCGCGGACTCGACGATCCGGGATATCGCGACCGAGTTCTTACCGGGGTGGGTATGGAGTCGACGCGGCGAAGTTCTGAACTTCGAGATGACCAGTCAGAACGTGGCCGACATCGCCAATCAATCGGTGCGGCAGGCTCAAGAGACGATCCGCAACCGGGTCGACGCTTTTGGTGTGGCAGAACCCGTGATCTTGCGTCAGGGCGTGGACCGCATCGTGGTCCAGCTTCCGGGCGTCGACGATCCCGAACGGGTCAAGCGGCTGATCAAGAACACCGCTTTCCTGGATTTTCGGTTGGTTGATTTCCCCCGCAGTGGTCCCGGTGTCGGGACACGGGAAGAGGTCCTGGCCAACTACGGCGGCGCCATACCGGACAACGTCGAGATCTCGCGAATGCCGATCCGCGACGAGCAGGGCGAGACGGTCGCCGAACAGTTCTATGGACTCGAAAAGCGGTCGGTGATCACCGGCCGAGATCTGCGAACCGCGCGGCCGGGTCTTGGCGAGTTCAATCAGCCGATCGTGAATTTCTTTCTGACGCCGGAGGGAGGCAAAGCTTTCGCAGCCGCCACCGGTGCCAATGTCGGCCGTTCTCTGGCGATTGTCCTTGACGGCCAGGTGCGCTCGGCGCCGAGGATCAATAGTCGTATCGCGGACCAGGGTCTGATCGAAGGTGACTTTACGCGACAGGAGGTCGAAGATCTGTCGACCGTCCTGCGCTCGGGTGCACTGCCGGCGGGAATCACCTATCTGGAGGAGAGAACCGTCGGTCCGTCGTTGGGGCAGGATTCCATCGATCGAGGTTTCAAGGCAGGTGTTCTGGGACTCGGTTTGATCATCCTGGCGATGTTGGTTGTCTATCGCGGCGCGGGTATCAATGCCGTCGTCGCGCTCAGCCTCAACATCGTTTTGATCTTTGGTGCGCTGTCTTACTTCGGAGCGACGTTGACGCTTCCCGGTATCGCCGGCATCATCCTCACCATCGGAATGGCGGTCGACGCGAACGTTCTGATCTTCGAGCGGATTCGCGAGGAACTTCGGCACGGTCGGACCGTCCGGTCGGCCGTCGATGCGGGTTTCTCGAAGGCCCTTTCGTCGGTGCTCGACGCCAACATCACGACCCTGATTGCCGCTCTCTTCCTGTTTCAGTTCGGCACCGGCCCGATCCGCGGCTTTGCGGTGACACTCTCGATCGGAATCTTCGCGTCGCTGTTCTCGGCGATCTTTGTCAGCCGCTGGCTGTTCGATCTGATGGTGTCGCGGCGTCAACGGGTGGCGCGTCTCTCCATCTAGCGGGACTTTTCGGCAATGGAATTCTTCCGCGACACAAAGATCGAGTTCATGAAGTACCGCCGCCGCTGGGTGGTGGTTTCGGCTGCTCTGCTGCTGGTTTCGGTGTTTGCCGTCCTGGTGCGTGGCAAGCTGAACGTAGGGATCGATTTTGCCGGTGGCACACAATTGACCCTCAAGTTCAAGACCGACCCCACCGTCGACCGGTTGCGCGACATCATCGCCGCGGCGGGAGTCGGTGAGGTCCAGATCCAACGCTTTGGCGACGCCGGCAGTGGCGAGGTCTTGATCAAGGCGCCGACGGTTGATGCTAGCGAAGAGGGGAGCCGCGATCAGATCATCGATGCCCTGGACGAGGCCTTCAACGGTTCGGTGAGCGGTCTCGACTTGAATCGTGCCGGAGTTGCAACCTTGGCTGATCTGCTTCTGGAGTTGGACACCGAGAGTTTAGGCTTTGCGGATCCGGAGGCGGCTCGGGCACACCACGAAGGCGTAGCGGCCAAGCTGCTCTCGATCCGACGCTCCGAGGGCATCGTGACGGATTGGACCCAGTTCGAGTCGCTGGATGTTGATGCGGCCACTCTCGAGGCTGTGCAGTTGCGCGCCGCGTTGGGAGAGTTTGCTGTGCTTGGCGCGGAGAACGTAGGACCACAGATCGGCTCGGAGTTGCGCCTCAAAGGGATCATGGCGATCGGCTTTTCGTTGCTCGGCATGTTGGCCTACATCTGGTTCAGGTTCGAGTTGCGATACGGGATTGGCGCGCTAGTTGCTGTTCTCCACGATGTGATGATTACGTTGGGGCTCTTTTCCCTCATGGGATTCGAGTTCAATCTCACGACGATTGCGGGTTTTTTG
>JAOTZA010000021.1 GCA_029861655.1 Acidobacteriota bacterium
AAACCTCAGAGTTCGCCCCATCGCCCGCACGGTTATGTCGACCGCAAGTCCGCTAGCGCACGTCGTCCAGCACCCGCTCGTCGAAAAGGAATTCGACGCGGGTTTGCTGACGCCAAAGGGCGTGGTGACCATCATGAGCGACCACATCGCCATGATCATTCTGGCCGGGTTGCTGGTGTGCGTCCTTTTTCCGTGGGCCTTGCGGAAACGGCGGGGCAAGGCGGGGATTGACGGGTTGATCCCGGCGGGGCCGGGGAACCTGATCGAGGTGATCTGCCAGTACCTGCGGGAGGACATCGCGCGGCCGGTGCTCGAGCATCACACCGACCGGTTCATCAAGTACATCTGGAGCGTTTTCTTCTTTGTTCTGGCAATGAATCTCCTGGGGCTCATCCCTTTGGGATCGATCACGCCGGTCATGGGCACCCACATCGGGGGTACCGCCACGGCCAACATCTGGGTGACCGGCACCCTGTCGGTGATGACCTTCTTGATGATGGTGGTCAACGGTCTGCGACTCGGAGGTATGGACTACATCAAGCACTTCTGCCCCGGCCCGTGGTGGATGGCGCCGCTGCTGGTTCCCATCGAGATCGCCGGTTTGTTTGCCAAGATCTTCGCGCTCACCGTGCGGCTTTTTGCCAACATGGTGGCGGGTCACTTGATCCTGGCGGTGTTGGTGAGCTTTATCCTCGCCGCTGGAAGCGTCTCGGGAGTCATGGGCGCGGCGGTTGCAGTGCCTGTGATTCTGGGCAGTGTCGCGCTGACCATGCTGGAGTTGTTTGTCGCCTTTCTGCAGGCGTTTATTTTCACCTTTCTGACGACCCTCTTTATCGGAATGTCGGTGGTGTTTCACCACGACGAGCATGAGGAGGCAGCGGCTCATTAGCCGAAGACATTCGAAGCGCAAGACTGAAATCGTTGCCATGCTCCGGACTGCGGGTCGCGGAGCCATGAGGCGGAATAACGCGATGGCGATTATTGAAAGTCACCTCTCCCGCGGGGTGACGATCTCTCGAAAAAAGAGGAAAACTAGATGAGCAAGAGGTTCTCGAAACTGACCCTCGGTTTGATCGTTGCAGGCCTCGTCCTGATGTTGGTGCCCTCCGGTCCGGCCATGGCCGCCGAAGGTGCCAGCGCAGACGAGGGAAGCCTTCTTACAACCCTTGGCGCGACAAAGCTGGGCAACGGCATCGGCGCCGGTCTGGTGATCATCGGTGCCGGCCTGGGCATCGGTCGAATCGGCGGTAGCGCTGTCGAGTCGATGGCACGTCAGCCCGAAGTTGCAGGCCAGATCTTTACGCCGATGGTCGTGACGGCGGCGCTGATCGAAGGCGCTACCTTTTTTGCCTTGATTGTTATTTGGTTCGCCAAATAGGGCGGCTGGGATCGCGGACCGGTTCGCCGGCCGCGTCCCCGGCCTGTCTTCGAAAGGCGTACAGATGAAGCGGATCTCTCTTTCCGTACTCGTGGTGCTCATGGCGGCGCCGGTTCTTGCAGCCGGTGGCGACGAAGAGAACATCTTTGCCGGCGATCTGGGCAACATGGTCTGGACCGTGTTGATCTTCGGAGCCGTTCTGTTTGTGCTCGGAAAGTTCGCCTGGGGTCCGTTGCTCAACTCTCTCCAGGAGCGCGAGCGATTCATTCGCGAGTCTCTGGAGAAGGCCGACACGGATCGCCAGTCGGCTGAGGAACGGCTCAAGGAGTACTCCGACAAGCTGGACGAAGCTCGCGCCGAGGCGACGGGCATCGTCGAAGAAGGACGGCGTGACGCGGACGTGGTTCGGGCCAGGATCGAGGAGGAGGCTCGCGCCGAATCCGAAAAGATGATCGAGCGTGCAAAACGCGAGATCGAGATTGCCACCCAGACCGCCGTCAAAGAGCTCTACACAACGAGCGCCACGCTGGCGACCGACATGGCGTCTCGCATCGTCGAGAAGGATCTTTCGGCGGAAGATCACGATCGTTTGATCGCGGAGTCGATTGCCAGGCTCGGTGAAACCGAGACCAACTAGGCAGCCGGTAGAAGACGCCATGGCGCCGAAGATCGACGAACGCGAGTTGGCCGTTGCCAGCCTCTATGCCGAGGCCCTCCTGGGTCTGGCTACGGCGCAGGGTGCTGAGGACGACGTGCTCCTGGAGTTGGAGGGCGTGGTCGAACTTCTCGACCGTGATCCGGACATCGAACGCGCCGTCGCCACTCCCTTGGTGGACAGCGAGAGCCGTTGCCAAACTCTCGAGCGGAGCTTTCGCGGCCGCATGAGCGACCTATTGGTCGACACGTTTCAGGTGATGAATCGCAAGGGTCGGCTTCGGCTGCTGCGGGCGCTGGCCGAGGCCTACCGCCAGGGGCTCGAAAAGGCGAAGGGCATCGTCGAGGTTCAGGTGATGACAGCGGTGGCGTTGAGCCCCGAGAACCGCAAGCGGACGGAGGAGGTCGCGGCCCGAGTGCTCGAAGCGACGCCGCGTCTGGTGGAGACGGTGGATCCTGAGCTGCTTGGCGGCATGGTCATCCAGGTGGGCGATCGCAAGTTCGACTCGAGTGTCTCGCGGGAGATCTCCAAGCTCGGCGAGCGTTTGTTCGAACGCACGGCGCAAGAGCTCTTGAGCGGCAAGACTTATTTCTCAGATGGAGGGGGCGGCGAGGCCGCACCTTAAGAACGAAGGGCAGACAGATGAAGTTCAACGTTGACGAGATCTCATCCGTTCTCACCGAAGAGATCCAGAATTACCGCAGCGAGGTCGATCTTTCGGAGATCGGCCGGGTGCTCGAGCTGGGTGATGGTATTGCCCGCGTCTATGGTTTGACCGGTGCCATGGCGGGCGAACAGCTGGAGTTCGAGAACGGCCAGTTTGGACAGGTCTTCAACCTCGAGGAAAGCTCCGTCGGTGTCGTCATCTTTGGCAACTACCTGGACATCAAAGAGGGTGACGAGGTGCGGCGCACCGGCAACCTGCTGTCGATTCCCTGCGGCGAGGCCCTGGTGGGTCGCGTCGTAGATCCGCTGGGCCGGCCTCTCGACGGCAAGGGCGTTGTCGAGACCGGCGAGCGGCGACCGCTCGAGTTCAAAGCGCCCGGCATTGCCGCCCGGCAGGGGGTTGATGAGCCCCTACAGACCGGGATCAAGGGCATTGATTCGATGATTCCGATCGGCCGCGGCCAGCGCGAGCTGATCATCGGTGACCGTAAGACCGGCAAGACCGCCATTGCACTAGACACCATCGTCAACCAAAAGGGCGGCGATGTGACCTGTATCTATGTCGCGATCGGCCTCAAGGAGTCGACGGTGGCCGGCGTGGTCGACAAGCTGACCGAGCTCGGTGCCATGGACTACACGATCGTAGTGTCGGCGTCGGCTTCGGATCCGGCACCGCTGCAGTACATCGCTCCCTACGCCGGCGCCGCGATGGCCGAGTACTTTATGTACGGCCAGGGGCGCGCCACCCTGGTGGTCTACGACGATCTGTCGAAACAGGCGCAGGCCTACCGTCAGCTCTCGCTTCTCCTGCGGCGGCCACCGGGTCGCGAGGCGTACCCCGGCGACGTTTTCTACTTGCATTCGCGGCTCCTGGAGCGCGCCGTCAAGATGCGCAACGAGTACGCTCTGGTGCCAAAAAACACGCCCGAGGACTCGGTCGACCGGTCATTGGCCTTGAAGCACCCACGAGGCGCCGAGGCGCCTGCCGAGCACCGGCCCGACGACGCGGCAGGGGTCTTCCATCGGGGCGAGGGCATGGAGCGGGCCGAGGCCTGGCACGAATCGCTCGACGACAAGGCGAAATACCGGGTCCACAAATTCGCGGACTCCGGAGGCTCGATGACGGCTTTGCCGATCATCGAGACGCTCGAGGGCGAGGTCTCCGCCTATATTCCCACCAACGTGATCTCGATCACCGACGGGCAGATCTATCTCGAGCCCGACTTGTTTTTTGCCGGTGTGCGGCCAGCGGTAAACGTCGGGATCTCTGTATCGCGGGTCGGTGGCAACGCCCAGATCAAGGCGATGAAAAAGATCGCAGGAACCATGCGGCTGGATCTCGCCTCGTTTCGCGAGCTCGAAGCCTTCGCTCAGTTGGGTACCGAGCTCGACGCAGCGACCCAGCGTCAGTTGGACCGGGGCGAGCGTATGGTGGAGCTGCTCAAACAGCCCCAGTACAGCCCCTTCCCGGTCGAAAGCCAGGTGGTGTCGATCATCGCCGGTACCGGGGGACACCTCGATGATCTGCCGTTGGGTCAGGTCAGCGAATTCGAGACGACGCTTCTCGGTCATCTGCGCGACGAGTTCCCGGAGATCCTTGACGAGATCTCGGAGAAAGGGCTGGTTTCGGATGAGCTGACCGAGACGATTGCGCAGGTCATCACCGATCTCAAGACGAACTTCGTCAACCAGAAAGCGGCAGGCGCCGAGTAAGCGACTCGAGAAGACTGATGGCGAATCGCAGGGTACTGGTCAAACGCCGCAAGGCGTCGCGCAACATCCGCAAGATCACGCGGACCATGCAGCTCATCGCGACGGCGCGGTTTCAGGCGGCCTATAGCGCTGCGGTGGCGGGTCGCCCCTACACCGACAAACTGGCTCAACTGGTCGGCAATCTGGCCCGTGCCGCTTCAGGTATAGACCACCCGTTGATGCATCAGCCTGAAAGCGAGAAGCGAGCGGCGGTTCTGATCTTGACGAGTAATCGGGGCCTTTGCGGCGGCTACAACAGCAATGTGTTGCGCAAAGCCACCGAGCATCTCGACGAACTGGCCGGTCGCGGGGTCGGGTGCGAGACCCACATGATAGGCAAGAAAGGGATCGGCTTCTTTGGTTTTCTCGGCCGTGAGATGGATTCGACCGATGCCGAGATCGGTGAAACGGTGCGGTTCGAGAAAGTCGAGCCATTGGCCAACCAGTTGATCGAGCGGTTTACCGCAGGTGAGATCGACGCGGTGTATGTGGCCTATACAAAGTTCATATCGACTGCGCGACAGGCTCCTGTGGTGGAGAAACTGCTGCCGCTAGAGTACGAGGCGGCCTCCGCCGGCGAGACCGGGACGGCGGCGCAGTATGAGTTTTCGCCGGATCCGCAGAGTCTCTTGAGCGAGATTCTGCCGGCGACCGTCCGGGTGCGGCTGTTTCAGAGTTTTACCGACGCCGCCGTCTCCGAGCAGGTTGCCCGGATGGTGGCGATGAAGGCGGCAACCGACGCCGCCGAGGACATGATCAAACGCCTGACCCAGCAGTACAACCGGGCGCGGCAGACCCAGATCACCATGGAACTTCTAGACATCGTCGGGGGTGCGAACGCCCTCGCGTAAGGCGCGAACGCCCTCGCCTCAAGGAATAACAAGCTATGCAAAACGAAAACGTAGGTGAAGTCACCCAGGTCATCGGCTCGATCCTCGACGCAAGGTTCTCGGAAGACAATCTGCCGGCGATCTACAACGCTCTCAAGGTCGAAGTCGAAAGGACCGTTCTGGGCGAGGCCAAGAGCGAGACTCTCTGGTGCGAGGTAGCACAGCACCTGGGTGGTGGACGTGTGCGAGCCATTGCGCTCGACTCGACGGATGGGCTCTGCCGCGGACAGAAGGTCGAGGATACGGGTGCGCCGATCCAGGTCCCGGTTGGCACGGAGACGCTGGGTCGCGTGTTCAACCTTGTCGGGGAGCCGATTGATGATCGCGGTCCGGTCCACACCGCCGAGAAACGGCCCATTCACCGCGCATCGCCCAACCTCGACGACTTGTCGGCCAAGACCGAAATGTTCGAGACCGGAATCAAGGTCATGGATCTTTTGTGCCCGCTCGTGCGCGGCGGCAAGGCGGGCCTTTTCGGCGGCGCCGGTGTCGGTAAGACCGTCATCATCCAGGAGCTGATCGCGCGTTTGGCTCGCTTCCACAGCGGTTATTCGTGCTTTGCCGGCGTTGGTGAACGTACCCGTGAGGGGAACGATCTGTGGCTCGAGATGCAGGAGGCGCAGATCGGTGACACCGGCAAAAGGGTCATCGATCAGACGGTGATGGTCTTCGGGCAGATGAACGAGCCGCCCGGCGCGCGTCTGAGAGTGGCCCTTTCGGCCCTCACGATGGCCGAGCATTTTCGTGATCAGACCGGTGTCGACACGCTACTTTTTATCGACAATATCTTCCGATTTTCACAGGCAGGTTCTGAGGTGTCGGCGCTTCTCGGCCGCATGCCATCGGCCGTCGGCTATCAACCGACGCTAGGAACCGAGATGGGTGAGCTTCAAGAAAGGATCACGTCGACCAACCAAGGAGCGGTCACGTCGATCCAAGCGATCTATGTACCGGCCGACGACTACACTGATCCCGCCCCGGCTACCGCTTTCACCCATCTCGACTCGACGGTCAACCTGGAGCGTTCGATTTCGGAGAAGGGGATCTATCCGGCGGTTGACCCGTTGGCCTCATCGAGCCGCATTGTGTCGCCGGAGTTCATCGGTGAGCGCCACTACCGGGTCGCACGTCGGGTACAGCAGATCCTGCAGCGGTACAAGGACCTCCAGGACATCATCGCAATTTTGGGTGTCGATGAGCTGTCGGAAGAGGACAAACTGATCGTGCGCCGCGCGCGCAAGATCGAGCGCTTTCTTTCACAGGCTTTCTTTGTTGCCGAACAGTTCATCGGTCTCAAGGGTGTCTATGTTTCGCTCGAAGACACCATCCGCTCCTTTGAGGAGCTCTGCGACGGCAAGTGGGATCACCTTCCGGATCAGGCCTTTATGTATGTCGGTACGATCGAAGATGCAGCCAAACGGGCCGAGGAACTGGCCGCGGACAACTAGGCGACTGACTGCAAACCATGGCCGACGCCAAGTCTTTTTACGTCTCCGTTGTGACCCCCGAGAAGGCGGTCTTCGAGGGCGACGCTCGCTTTGTCGCCGTTCCGGCGCATGACGGTGAGCTTGGGTTCATGCGCAACCGTGCGGCCATACTTGCCAAGCTCGATGTCGGTCGCTTGCGCATTGACACCGAGGCGGGCGAAGAGACGTTTTTTGTCGATGGTGGTTTCGTAGAGATGATCGACAACCAGCTTACGATTCTCACCGAGGACGCGCGGCGTGCCGAAGAGCTCGACCGGGAAGGAGCGGAGGTGTTGCTTGCCGAGGCGCGCGCGATGAAGGACCGTGGCGAAGGCACGACCGCCCAGCGTGAACGGACATTCAAGAGAGCCCGAACGCAACTGCGAATGTTGCGGTAGCGGTAACAGGCAGGATGGCGTCCGACTACGATCCGCTCGTGCCGCCGGCGGATCTCTCCTCTGAAGCCTCAGATCTCGAGCAGGTCCGAGAGCTCTTCTCGCGATCCGCGGATCGCTTCCTTCGCTCTCCGTCTTCTTGGGTGGTATGGGCCGTTGTGCTGGTTGCGGCGGCGTTGTTGACGCCACGGCTTCCGAGCCGGGGACCCGTCGCCGTTGTGGTGGTGTGGTCGGTGGCGATTCTGGTAGGGGGTGTTTTTGAGGGCCTAGCTCTGATGCGGGGCGGTCGGGGCGGGAATCGCTCCGAGCTGGCCAGCTGGGTATTGAGAAGCCAGGGGAACTTGTCGTTGGTGGCGGTCGCTCTTTCTGTCGCACTCATCTGGAAAGGGCTCCCGGGCTTGTTGCCCGCGTTGTGGCTGCTGGTGCTCGGTCATTCTTTCTTTGCCCACGGAGGGCTCGGTTTCACCCCCTTCCGTGTCGCCGGGTTGATCTATCAGGCGGGCGGGCTGGCGGCACTTCTTCCGGGCATCGACCCGTTGCTGGCGTTCGCGATGGGCGCCGGCTCCGGGAACCTGTGGCTGGCGTACAGCGTCGGGCGGCGACGCCGGTAAGTCGTTACGTCTGGTGGCGAGGTCGGTCGTCGATTAAGACGCGTGACCGGCTGAGAAGATCCGAGAGCGATACGCCGGAGAGTGCAAGGAGCGCCGGAAGACCGGCTCCGGCGTACACGATTACGAGACCGGCCCAGCGCAGAACAGTCTGAGGGATGGTGAGCGGGAGGCCGTCGTTTCCCCGGCAGACAATCCGGGCATAGGCCATCCCGGGAGTCTTGCCCCAGAACGCCAAAGGCATGACCGTGTAGAGAAACGAAAAGGAGAGAAGGAAAAGTACCAACGGTGGCCAAAGCGCCAGCGTTGGCCTAATTCCCAAAACGCTGGCACCGCCAACCGCGACTGCGAGACCCGCGACGAGCGTCCCCAGATCGAGGATCGCCGCCGAGAAGCGGGCGCCAAGGGGTGGCTCGCCCGGGCTTCCCGTGGTGAAAGCCGGTGCCGCGGTCTCTTTCGTCTCGTGGGGATCGGGCGACTCGAAGACAAGAGGCGTCTGGGCCTCGGCGAATTCGATTCCCGGTCGAGTGACCTCCGCGGTTTCCGCTCCGTCCTGGTGGGCGGCAGGAATCTTTAGCGGCAGGTCAAAAAGAAGGTCGGAATCGGTCGTTTTGTCAGGGCGCTTCATCTGAGCTTTGTGAACTGGAGCCTCTGGAGGCGAGGTCGAGGCGGCTAGCGGAAGGGGACGTATTTCACAAAGATCTTGTAGAGCAAATCCGCTCGCCGCCTCTCATAGGTTCGGGCAAATTCCAAGAGCCGTTGGACCTCGGGGTCCGCACCCGCCAGGTTGAGGGCCTCGGTGAGGTTTTGGATCGCCGTCAGAGGCTCTTGACGCTGGAGGTCGCGAACTCCCAGGTTGTAATACGAGTCCACCATCAGACGTTGGACGTCGAGGTCCCCGGGGTTGGCTTCCCGTAACTGCCAGAGAGTCTTCAAGCCGTGGGTCCATTCGCCTTGACGGAAGATCTCGATCTGGGAGGCCAGTGGTGCAAGCTCGTGCTCGATCGCGGTATTCAGGGCGACGGATCCTTCGTCGAGAGCTGCGTTGCTGGCGGCCATAGTCATTAGACGTTGGGCGCGAAGTTGCTGGCGGCGTTCAACTGCGCTTCTAGCTTCCTGCACAAGCCGGTCTCGCTCTGTGATTTGTTCGGGTGTGACGACCTCGGCTGGCTCGGTCTCCTCGGGTGCCTCCCATTGGGCGATGAGGGCCTGTGCTTCGGCATAGCGCTCGTGGCTCGGGGGTAGTCTCTTGAGCTGCGCGATGGCGAGCGCGGTGTCACCGTCGTCGTGGACTTTTACGGCCCGAGCAACGGGGTCGATGCGTGGCCGAGGTGTGGTGATGGTCTGGTCCCCTGCGTTTGGGAAGGTGTTGTCCCAGTTCTTCCAGAGAAACCAGAAACTGACGGCAACCAGGAGAAGAACTGCGCCGCCGACATAGAGAAGGGGAGGCCGAAACCCGAATCGCTTTGCCTTCGAGTGCGCCGGCTTGGCTTGCGGCGGCGGTCCCGTAGGAGCATCCACCGGAGACAGGGCCTCCCCGGCCGGCTCCAGGGAGGGCGTACTCAGCAGGTCCTCGGGAACCTCGCCGGAGAGGTCCGCCAGCGCCGGTTGGCCCGATCCCGGATCGGCTGGGGGGTGCGTCATCGCCGGTGGCGCGGGGACCGCTCCCTCTGTGCGTCCCGCGAAGTTTCCGGAGTCGAGTTTCTCGAGGTACTCCTGCGCACTCAAATGGCTCGGGTGCATCTCGAGGACGCGTTGAAAACTGCTACGCGCCGATTCGAAGTCCCCGCCTTCCACATGCGCTACCGCCTCGTGAAAAACCTCCTCCATCTGTCGCTCGACCTCGGACTTGAGCTTGCGGGCCAGCTCTATCCTGCGACTGGCTTCGCGGTGGTCGATATCGACCAGAAAAATCCTCGACCAGGCGTCGATCGCCGACTGGTATTCCTTGTCTTCAAAAGCGGTCTGCCCCTCAGCAAGTAGTTCGGCGATCCGGCCCTCACTCTCCGCGTCCAATGCGGCTTCGGGCTCTGGCGGCGGCGTGTCTCGGGCGAGATCCTCGAGCGGCTCGGGAATGGAGGGTTCCTCGGCGAGGCTCGAAGGCGCTGGTCCCGAACCGAGCATGCTGAGATCGAGGGCAGACTCCAACTCGTCGGAGACTTCGTGTTCGCCGTTTTCGAGCTGTTCTTCTCCTTCGGGCTGTGGCGTCGCGACGGGAGGCGGCGAGAGGCTGAAAATGTCGTCGTCCGGGCTAGCTTCCGGCCCGGCTTCTGGTTGGACTTTCAAGTCTTCGATTTCGACCGGGCCGGTGGCCTCCTGTAACCGGTCCTTTAGCTGACGCGCGGGGTTGAAGAGCGGGTCCAGTTGCAGAATGAAATCGCAGCCTGTGTGGGCCTCCTGCAGTTTGCCTGCGGCGGCCAGATCGAGAGTTTGTTCAAATGTGGTGAGGATTCGCTCGCGAGCCTCTTTTGCGAGCGACTGGTTTCCTTGGTAAATCACTGTAGAGAAATCCCTTAGCGGCGGAAGCCACTGAGGACGAAATGTTAGCAGAAACAGGGGAGGGGAGAACGCCTCTGCCCGACTAAGGAGCGGTCTTTGTAACCTCTTCCAGAGCCTTGGCCAGGCGGTGCGGCAAACCGTCAAAACTCCCCGAAGACATCGTGACGATGACGTCTCCGGGTTGAGCTTCGTCGGCGAGCCGAGAAAGTAGCTCGTCGATCCCCGTGGTCAGAACTGCGGGTCTACCGCTTCGTGCCAGATTCCTGGAGATCCCGGCGAGATCCAGTTGCTCGTTCGCCTCGATCCGGGCGGCGTAATAGATCGGCGCGAAGAAAACACGATCGGCGCGCTTGAAGGCTTCGCAATACTCGGCAAAGAAGAGATTGCGTGCGGTTGTGAGCGATCGGGGCTCGAAGGCCACCAGGAGACGGCGCATAGGAAAGCGGGCCTTGAGCCCTTCCAACGTCTTTGCCACTGCCGTCGGATGGTGAGCGAAGTCGTCGAGCACGGCGATCCCTCGGGGTCGACCCACGAGCTCGAGACGCCGTTTGACTCCCCCGAAGCTGCCCAGCGCCGCTGCGACCGTTTCGGCCGGGTAACCATCAGCACGAGCCGCGGCCCAGACCGCAAGCGCGTTTTGTACGTTGTGATGTCCAGCGAGTGAGAGACGGACCGTGACCTCGCCGTCATCGGGGTCGATCAACTCGAAGCGTGTCGAATCGGCGTCGGTGTCGGGCGTAGCGGTGGGGTGAAGATCGTTGGCGTGGTCGAGCCCGTAAGAGATCGTCTTGCATTTGGCCCGGCTAGCCACTCGCCGGACGTCGGGTGAGTCACCGCACGCGATTAGAAGAGCCTCCTGCGGTAACCGTTCGACAAGCTCGCCGAAGACGCGCTCGACCGCTTCGGCATCGGGGTAGAGGTCGGCGTGGTCGAACTCAACGCTCGTCAGAATCAAGGTCTGCGGGCGATAGTGAAAGAACTTGGGCCCGCGGTCGAAATAGGCCGCGTTGTACTCGTCCCCCTCGACGATGAATCGCGCACCGCCGCCGGCGCGGAAATTTCGGGAGAGATCCTTTGGCAGGCCGCCGATCAGGAAACCAGGGTCTGCGTTACAGCGCAGATACACCCAGGCGGCCATCGCCGTGGTCGTTGTCTTGCCGTGTGTTCCGGTAACGACCAGCGGCCGCCGGCCTTCGAGAAAGAATCGGTAGAGGGCTTCCGGCATCGAAATGCGTTCGAGACCGAGTCTCTCGACCTCTTCGGCCTCCGGGTTGGTGCGCGGAACCGCGTTGCCGATGATGACGAGATCCGGTCGCGGATCGAGATGCGCCGGGTTGTAGCCTTCGTGCGCCTCGATCCCGGCCGTCTCGAGCAGGGTGCTCATCGGCGGGTAGAGGGGCCCATCGGAGCCGCGTACACGATGCCCCTGTTCTTTTAGAAGACACGCCAAGGGTGCGACTCCGGTGCCGCCGATGGCGATGAGATAGATGTCCAAGCTGCGAGGCGGGCGGTTTGCGACGAGTGGGCGGCAGTATAGCATTGGCGTCGAACGCGAACGGAGGTCAGGATTTTGTTGCAAACACGACTATTCTCGTTGGCACTTGTTTTTCTGGCACTTGCCGGATCACCTGTGGTGGCTCAAGAAGCGCGAGCCGTCCCGGTGGCGCCGATCTACGATGCCGGTGCCGTCGATAAGGGTGAGACGATTCGTCACAGCTTTGAGATTCGAAACGTGGGGACTGAGACCCTGCGGATCCGCGACGTCAGCTCCTCTTGCGGTTGTGCCGTGGCAGAGTTTGATCGGTCGATCGAACCGGGAAAGAGCGGCCGCGTCGTGACCACCGTCGAGACGGGGGACTTTCGAGGCCCTATCGCCAAGGCGGTCACGGTCTTTACCGACGACACCGCAAATCCACGGATCAAGCTGGTCGTCAAAGCCGACATCCGGCCGAAATTCGAACTCCAGCCGGTCTACGCGCGCTTTGTCGTAGTGGTTGGGGAGGAGCATCTGACCAGTGAACATTTGCTCTGGGCCAGCGACGCCACACCCCTGGAGGTGACTGCTGTCGAGTCGCCATACGGTTTTCTCGGGGTGTCCCACCGTGAGGCGACAGCGGAGGAGCGCCGCTCCGAGGGCCCCGACAAGCAGTGGAAGATCGTTCTCACCCTCGCCGACGACGCACCGGTCGGTCCGATGGCGGACTATGTGCGCATTCGCACCAACCGGCCCGGAAGCAAGCTGATCAATCTGCCGGTCTCGGGGTTTGTACGACCGGTCATCGCGGTGCGTCCCCGGATGGCGGATTTCGGTCGCCGCGAGTTGGACGGCCCCTACAGCGCGTTTTTGGAAGTCGAGAACCTCAGTTCAGCGACCGTGGACGTGACATCCGCCGAGACCGATATCACCGGAGTGGTGGCCGACATCGAACCCATCGATGGCGGCAAAAAGTTCCGGGTGCGACTGACTCTCGACCCGGGAATGGAGAAGGGTCTTTTTAGCGGCAAACTTCGGCTCGAGACTTCGAGCCGGTTGCAACCGGTGGTCGAAGTGGATGTAACGGGAACGATTCTGTAGGACCGGCAGACCTAGCCGGGCCGGCCCCAGAGGTCCTTCTCGTCTTTTGGCGGCGCCGGCTGCCGATCGCTTTTGGCGAGGACGGCTTCGACCTCGGCCATCAACGGAGCGAGGATCTCGTTCTGCCTCCGAACGAGCTCGGCGATGCCTTCGAGAGCCAGGTCCAGCAACCGGTCGTGCTCGCTCCTTGTGAAGCTGCGTCGCTCGCCGGTTCCCTGGACTTCGACGATTTCGCCTTGCGATGTGCCGACGACATTCATGTCCACGTAGGCCCGCTGGTCCTCACTCGCTTCGAGATCCAGAAGAGGGCGTCCATCGACAATCCCCACCGATACAGCGGCGATCTGCCGCACAACCGGCCAGCGGCTGATGTCGCCGGCGAGGAGAATCCCGGCGAGGGCCTGGACCGCTGCAACATAGGCGCCGGTCACCGCCGCGGTCCGCGTTCCCCCGTCGGCCTGAAGAACATCGCAATCGAGAATCAGCGTGCGCTCGCCCAGGGCCTTGAGATCCAGCCCGGCGCGCACGCTGCGACCGATCAGACGCTGGATTTCGGAGCTGCGGCCCGAGGGGCGGCCGCGAGAAACCTCGCGCTGGGAGCGCGACGACGTGGCGCGTGGCAGCATCGCGTATTCGGCCGTGGCCCAACCCTTACCCGAGTTGATGAGAAAAGGCGGCACCCGGTTCTCGATGGTCGCACCGATCAGGACGCGTGTATCGCCGCCGTCGATTTGTGCGGAGCCGTCGGCAAACTTCATCGCTCCGATCGCGATCTCGACCGGTCGGAGCTCATCGTCGGCGCGGCCGTGGGGTCTGGTTTTGCTCATATGCGAGGCATTGTATGCCGCGGCGAGAAGGTTGTGATGACCGAAAACCCGACCGAGGGCTCCTGTGTCTCGGTTGTGGCGGTCGAGTTTGTCTCGGTCGAGTTTCGGACGAAGTTCGGTCGACACGGAGGTCGACCGCTACATTCCTCGGATCGAGACGGAGGTGGACCGCTACATTCCTCGGATGGAGACGGAGGTGGACCGCCACGTTCCTTGGGTCGAGACGGAGGTCGACCGCTACATCGGGCGTCGCGCGGTCCGGGAACGGCAATGGCGGAGACCGATTCGAGGTGTAGCGGTCGAGCTCTGTCTCGACCGTCTTGGCCACGGCACGGGATCGGTCGACACGGAGGTCGACTCGAGGTGTAGCGGTCGAGCTCTGTCTCGACCGTCTTGGCCTGGCACCCAGCTCAGACGTTGACGTGTTCGGGGGGGGTCTCCAGCTCCCCGAGAATTCTCCGCGCCATCGACTCGAAGCGGCTGGCGCTGTCGGTCATACAGAGATCGACTCGAGCCTCACCGGCCGCATCGGTGGAATTCTCCCTGAGCCCCAGACGCGCGAGATCTTCGGCCACATGCGCGGCCGCCTCCTCAGCCGAACTGACCAGTTGGATTCTCGAACCGGTAACGCGACGGATCGTCGGCTCCAGCAGGGGATAGTGGGTGCAACCGAGGACCATCGTGTCGACTCCGGATTCCAACAGCGGGTCGAGATAACGGCGTGCGATCTCGAACGTCACTGGATCGTCCTCCCAGCCTTCTTCGACGAGCGGCACAAAGAGCGGACATGCTTTGCCTTGGACCTCGAGCTCGGGCCGGATCCGAGACAGGGCCCGCGGGTAGGCTCCCGAGCGAATCGTCGTTTCAGTGGCGAGAATTCCGACACTTCCCGAACTGACTCGTGCCGCCTCCTGTGCGCCCGGCTCGATCACACCCCAGACCGGCAGGGAAGTCTCGACCCGGTCGAGGGCTAGCGCCGACGCCGTGTTGCATGCGACGACGATGGCCTTGACTCCACGGCTGGCCAGAAAAGCCAGGTTCCGCTGCGTGTAGCGGACTACGGTGTCGGCCGACTTGGTGCCATAGGGCAACCGGGCGGTGTCGCCGAGATACAGGATGGACTCGCCGGGTAGGCGGCGCCGTAGCGCGGCGACAACCGTCAGGCCCCCGACCCCTGAGTCGAAGACGCCGATTGAGCTCATCCAGAAGGCTCTCGCGTTGAACTCATCGAGAGGGATGTCGCGTCGAGATCATGTGCCGGACAGCGCTTCCGCACTGGCGGCGATGAGGGAACGATTGAGTATCAGCGGCCGTGTCAGATCCACGTGGCCGGCGAGGGTCGGGCGATGCTGTCCGTTCCACAATAGAACGACGCCGCGAACCTCCGGCGCATTGACGAGCACCGAGTTGACCACGCTGTAGACGTTCAACAGCTCCTCGGTCGACCCCGATGAGAGAGGCGGCGCTCCCTCTCGCGACATCAAGTCCACAAATGCCGTTCCGGTTCTGGTGACCAGGATCGAAGACAGCTCGGTACCGTCGGGGAAAGGACGAAAAAGCCCCTCGGTGTTCGGGCCGGCGAGGAGAGTCTCGACGAGGGTGGCGAGGAGCGAGCCGTCCTCACCCACAGTGTCCAAGAGTCGATCCTCGGTATGGAGCAGGTTGCCAGGACCGGGAAACATGAGCTGGACGCTGCCGGCGACGAGTGGTTCGACTCTACCGGTCTCACCGGCTGCCGGAACGGTCTCTCGAGTGGACCACAGCCAGAAGCCGAACCCCGCCAGCCCGACCGCGAAGATCCCCGCCAGCACAGAGTTGGCTGTTCCGCGATTCATCTACTGGTGATGTCTTCCGTGGTTGCTACGACTCCTTCGATCTTGGCTTTGTAGCGGCCTACTGCGCGTGCCAACGCGTCTACCAGTTGGTTGCGGTAGTTGGGGTCGGCGAGCCGTGACTCCTCGCGTGGGTTGCTCAGGAAACCCAGTTCGACCAAGACCGCCGGCATGGCAGCACCCATCAGAACCCGAAACGGAGCCTGCTTGACGCCGCGGTCCCTCAGGCTCAACGCTTCGTTGAGTTCAGCCTGAACGAGCGAAGCGAATCGCTGGCTCTCGGCGAGATGACGGCTCTGGGCGAGGTCCCAGAGGATGAGCTGCAGGTCGTATAAGGGGTCGCCACGGTTTTCGGTGGAAGCAGCTTCGGCAGCCCGTTCGTCACTCGCGTCGAGGCTGGCAAAGTAGGTCTCGGCTCCGCTTGCACCGGAGATGCGAGAGGAGTTGATGTGGAGCGAGATGAAGAGGTCGGCCTTGTGCTGGTTGGCGAGCGCCGAGCGCGTGTCGTGCGGCAAGAAGGAGTCGCCCGAGCGGGTAAGAACGACTTTCACCGGGAACCTCTGCTCAAGTCGTGTGCGAAGCGCCCGAGCCAGGATCAAGGTCAGTCCTTTCTCCTCGGTCCCCGCGGGCCCCCGAGCACCCGGGTCGCTGCCGCCGTGACCGGGGTCGAGAACGATCGTGCGAATGCTATTGCTGCGGGCAGGAGTGCGGGTTGGAACCGCCCCCGCCGCCCGGCCCGCCGAGCCCGAATTGCGAAGGACATCGAAGACCAGCCGAAACGGGCTTTCGAGCTCATAGTCCTGTGCCTCGGTGTTGGGAGCGAGGTCGATGATGATCTTCTCGGGTGTCAGACGCACATCGCGCACGAGATCGTCGGCGGGAAAAAGACGGCGCGAGGCGAGCTCCAGCCGGTCCCCGATCATCTCCACCTCGAGCCGGGAAGACGCGCGGTGGATTCGGTAGCGGGGCTCGCTCGGGAACTGAAAGACCAGCGTGGTGACTCCCTGGAGATGGACGACGTCGAATACCAACGGGATCTGGCGCGCCGGACGCCTAGAGATTTCGAGCTCGGGGCCCGCCAGTCGCCATTCGAACTCATAACCCAAAAGGCGGCCGTAGATCATCTCCAGCAGATCCAATGGCACCTGGAGCCCTTCCGGCCCTCTTTCTGGAGGCTGGCTCAGTGGATCGATCTCCTGTTCGACCGTCACCGCCGGGCTGCCGGGACCAAAAAGAAAACGGGTATCCCCTACAGCCAGCTCGTGGCGCTGGGCAAGCGGTCCGATTGTCAGTTCACCGCCGAGCGAAGCGACGATCGGTGCGAGCGACACCAGAGGACCAAACGCGGTGCGCGAGTAGCCGATCGGGCCGCGGGCCGTGGGTAACTTGGCGTCCACAAACCCGGACTCGAGCACCGGCAAGGGCTCGCGAACTTCTCTTGCCTCCAGGTTTCCCGAAATGCAGTTGATCGACAGTAAGATGGCGGTGACGAGACGGAGGGTTGAGCGGCCCACGGTGGGCCGAGGATACCATCGGCCCCTCGTCTGAGGAGGGCTAAGAGATGGAGATCCAAGAGTTTCGAGTCGTGTTGCGGGCTCGCGATTTTGTGCAAACCAACAGGTTTTACGGTGAGGTTCTGGGGTTGCCGGGGCTTGCCAGTTGGGACAGCGAAAGCGGCCGCGGGGCGCTGTACCAGGCCGGCTCCGGTCTTGTCGAGGTCCGTGGACGACCGTCGCTTCCGGCGGGGTCGCTGAGCAGCGACGAGTTCTCCTACCAGGGCCCGTTACACAAGATGACCTTGACTCTCTCGGTACCGTCGGCCGAGAAGGCCTACGAAGAGTTGCTTTTCCGCGACAGGAACATCCCCGGTGGCCTGAAAGAACAACCGGACGGCAAGCTCTGCTTCGAGACCCACGATCCCGACGGCATCAAGATCCTGTTTCTCGCAAACGGCGACTAGTCGTCGGATTCGCTCCACCGTCGAAGGGAACGACCCATGATCCGACTCACTGCACTGATCCTGATCCTGTGTCTTCTCGGCTGCGCGCAAGCGCAGAACGAGACGGTCGTCGAAACCGGGGCGCCCCTCGAAGCGACGGAGACGATCGAGCCGGATTTCGTTCTCACCGACGAACAGACCCACGACAAGTTCAGCAGCGCGATCCCGCCCGCCGTTCGGGTCCCATCGGGGAGCGTCATCGAGGTCACCACTCACGAGGCGACCGGCGGTCAGTTCGCCTTGGATTCGACGGTCGAGGCTCTCGGAAGTATCGATATGGACCGGGTCCACACCTTGACCGGGCCGGTCTATGTCGAGGGCGCCGAGTGGGGCGACGTCCTGGCCGTCGAGCTGCTCGAGCTCGAGACTGCCGACTGGGGATGGATGGCGATTCTTCCGGGGTTTGGCTTTCTTGCCGACGAATTCCAACAGGCTGTGTACAGAGGATTCCCGCTCAACAAGGAGGAGGGTGTTCTCGAGTTCGCTGAAGGGGTGCGGGTGCCCCTCGAACCTTTCCCGGGTGTCATGGGGGTCGCGCCGGACACCGACGAGATGCTCAACACCATCCCGCCGCGAGCCAACGGTGGCAACATGGACGACCCAAACCTGGTAGCGGGAACGACGGTTTACTTTCCCGTCTTCGTCGAAGGCGCGCTTTTCTCGATCGGCGACACCCACGGGGCCCAGGGCCTGGGCGAGGTTTCGGGCACCGCCATCGAGACGCCGATGCGGATCGTTTATCGGATCAGCGTTCTAAAAGGCGGGCGCTCGATCGAGGAACCGCAATACGAGACCGACACTTACTATGCCACCACCGGTTTTGGCACCACCATCGACGAGGCTGCAAAGAAGGCCACGCGGTACATGATCGACTACATCGTCGAGACCCGGGGCCTCGATCGCGACGAGGCCTACATGCTCTGTTCCCTGGCCGGGGACTTGAAAATCGCCGAAACCGTCGATGTCCCCCACATGCTGGTTTCGATGCACCTGCCCAAGAGCATTTTCTCCGGCGGCTAGTGCTGCGGAGCCTTGAGCGGGAAGGCTCGACTCTGCTACCCTCCACAGTCCCGTGGCGCGTTCGTCTAGGGGTCTAGGACGCCGGCCTCTCACGCCGGTAACACGGGTTCGAATCCCG
>JAOTZA010000243.1 GCA_029861655.1 Acidobacteriota bacterium
TTGCATTTCCGGCCACGTGGCACTCCCTGGGGTTTACGAGTATCCGATCGGTGTGACGCTCGACGAGCTGGTCGACGCCGCCGGTGGTGTGTATCGCGGGCGCAAGCTCAAGGCCTACATCCCGGGGGGCGCTTCAGCGGCCATGCTCTCGGCCAACCAGACCGACATCCCGATGGATTTCGACTCGCTGATCGAGGCGGGCAGCATGCTCGGCTCGGCGGCAGTCGTGGTGATGGACGAGACAACGTGTCTGGTGAGGGCGGTCTGGCGACTGGCAAAGTTCTTCGCCCACGAGTCCTGCGGCCAGTGCACACCCTGTCGCGAGGGGACGAACTGGTCGCAATTGGTGCTGGGCCGGATCGAGAGAGGCGAAGCGACGTCGGCCGATGCCGATCTTCTGCTGCGAATGACAGGCAACATGAGTGGAACCGCTCTTTGTGCCCTTGCCGACGCCTGTGTTGGACCGGTTCGTTCGCTGGTCACCAACTTCCGACCCGAGATCGAGGCGCATTTCGCCAATGGTGAAACGAGCGGCAGCTGCCCGCTGCCTTCAGAGAAGGTGTTCGCATGAGGTGTAGATGCCCGAGGTAACCATAGACGGCCGCACCCTCGAAGTGGAGCGTGGAACCAACCTGATCGACGCCGCCCACGAGGTCGGCGTCCAGATCCCCCATTACTGCTATCACCCACGACTATCGGTCGTAGGTCAGTGCCGCATGTGCCTGGTCAAGGTGGATGGCATGCGCGGGCTTCAACCCGGCTGCACCACCCAGGTCATGAAAGACGGGATGATGGTTCACGTGGATGATGCCGAGGTCCGCGAGGCGCAACAGGGGATGATGGAGTTTCTTCTCATCAATCACCCTCTCGACTGTCCGATCTGCGACCAGGCCGGCGAGTGCGGTTTGCAGGACTACTCCTTCAAGCACGGTCAGGCGTTCTCCCGTTTCCGCTACGAAGAGAAGCGGACCTACCCGGGTAAGGAGCGCATCCCGCTCGGACCCAGCGTCGTCCTCAACATGAACCGGTGTATTCAATGTACTAGGTGCATTCGTTTCACCGAGGAGGTGACCGGCACGGGAGAGCTGGGATTCTTCCAGCGGGGCTCACGAGCAGAGATCGGCGTCTTCCCGGACAGGGTTCTGGACAACGATCTCTCGACGTGTGTCGTGGACCTCTGCCCGGTTGGCGCCCTCACCTCGACGCGCTTCCGCTTCGCCGAGCGGGTTTGGAACCTCGACAAACAGCCCTCGATCTGTGTCGGCTGCGACGCCGGATGCAACATCACGATCGAACACCGGAGAGGGAGCATTCGACGCCACAAACCGCGCTTCAACACGGCGGTGAACGACTACTGGATGTGCGATCACGGCCGTGGAACTTTCGAGCGCTACGCCCAGGAACGGCGCCTCCGCGTGCCCAAGCTACGAAAAGCCGGAGAGCTTCAGACAACGTCCTGGAAGGAAGTGACGGGGGCCCTGGCCGGCAGCCTCATGGCCCAACACGGGGAGGCCGCGCTCGCCTTCTTGGCAACCGGCTACCTGACCACTGAGGAGGCTTTTTTGATGGCGCAGATCGGTAGCCGAATCCGCTCCGAGGCAAGGTTCGTACTTTCTGAGGAAGGGCCGACGCGCAGTATCCCCACACCGGCCGGCGGTGTCACCGGATCGGAATGCTCACCCAATCGGCGAGGTGTCGAGTTGGCGGGGATGAAGTCATCCGATCCGCCTTTTACGTTAGATCAGCTTCTCGAAGGCGATGCGGCGTCGAGATGTGGCCTGCTTCTGGTCGCCGACGGCGATCCCGGGAGTCTGCTTCATCGGTCCGAGGTGCTGGCGAAGCTCCGCCAGGCGAAGCGACTGGTGGTGATGGGTTGGGCGGAGACGCCGCTCACGAAACTAGCGGACCTGATCCTGCCGATCGAGACCCACCCGGAGAAAACCGGGACCTATGTGAACACAAAGGGCCGTCTACAACCGTTCGAGGCCGCCTTCCCGGCGCCCGCCGGAATTCGCTCGGGTGTCTCGGTGCTGTCCGACCTTCTCGGCACGCTCGACCGCCGTTGGAAGAACCTGACGCCGGAGCAGGTTTTTGAGCGGATGTCACGATCGGTGGCCGGCTTCTATGGCCGCTCGTTCGCTGAACTGCCGGCTGAGGGCGTTTCCCTGGAGATGCCGGCCGATCCGGCGGGAGCCACCCCGTGATGTTCGACTTGCTGGCGACAGGAGCGAAGATGGCCGTCTGGATGACGGTGCTTCTCTCGGTGACGCCGGTAATGGTCTGGGTCGAGCGAAGAGGCGCAGCCCTCATCCAGGACCGTCTGGGCCCCAACAGGGTCGGGCCGTTGGGCCTATTCCAGTCATTGGCCGATGCGGTGAAGCTCCTCTTCAAGGAAGATATCGCAACTCTCGAGTCGGATAAGTTCCTCTACACGCTGGCCCCGATGCTCGCCGTGGTTCCGGCACTGACCACCTTTGTCGTCATTCCCTTCGGCCCGGACATCGAGGTCGCGGGCCGGCCGGTGTCTCTGCTGGTCTCAGAGGCCGAAACCGGAGCACTCCTCTTGCTGGCCCTCGCCAGCCTCGGGGTCTACTCGCTGGTAATGGCCGGCTACAGCGCCAACAACAAGTACTCTTTGATGGGAGCCGTGCGTGCGTCGGCGCAGATGATCAGCTACGAGCTGGCGCTCGCTCTTTCGGTCGTGGCGGCACTCGTTCCGGTCGGCTCTCTGCGCCTCGACCACGTGGTCTCCTACCAGCAGGGCACCTGGTGGGGGTTTCTTCCCCATTGGAATCTCTTTCCCCAGTTCATCGGCTTTCTCGTCTTTCTGATTGCCTCTTTCGCTGAGACCAACCGGCTTCCATTCGATCTGCCAGAGGCGGAGTCCGAGTTGGTGGCCGGGTATCACACCGAGTACAGCTCGATGAAGTTCTCTCTCTTCTTCATGGGTGAGTACATGTCGATGGCCACCCTGTCGATCCTCGCATCGACGCTCTTTCTGGGCGGCTGGCATCTTCCGGGCCTCGACTACTCGGGCTGGTGGGTCACCGCTGCGACAACGGGTCTTCTGGTGCTGATGGCCAAGGCCGCGCTCTTCCTCCTCCTGTTTGTTTGGGTGCGGTGGACCTTCCCCCGCTTCCGTTTCGACCAGCTTCTGAGACTCGGATGGAAGGTGCTGCTGCCCCTCGCCATTGCCAATCTCGTGCTGGTGGCCGCCTTGACGGTCAGTGGGGTGTTGTAGATGGAGGTCGCTGTCTTCGCGGTCTTTGCCCTCCTGGCTCTCGGATCGGCGCTCGTCGTAGTGCTCCACCGCAACCCGATCTACTCCACCATGAGCCTGGTGGTGACGTTGATCTCGATTGCCGTCCTCTTTGTTCTCTTGGGAGCGCCGTTTCTGGCCGCCTTACAGGTCCTGGTCTACACCGGAGCCATCTTGGTCCTGTTTCTTTTTGTTCTCATGTTGCTCAACGTAGGCGCCGGAGGCCGCGGTCCCGACCGGTTGGGCCAGAAGATCGGGGCCGTGGGCGCTTCCGCGGCGTTCGGGGTCGTGATGCTCACCCTCTTGTGGGGGCGCTTCCACGGTTTTGAGCTCTCCCCGCTCACCGAAGAGATTGTCGCCCTCAAGCCCCTGGCAAAGCAGCTGATGACCACCTACCTGCTGCCGTTCGAGATGGTGGGCCTCTTGCTCCTGGCCGCGGTCATCGCCGCCACGGCGCTCGCCAAGAAGCCCGAAGTGCGCTTGCCGCGGGAGAAGACGTGAGCATCCCGGTCTCGGTACCCATCCAGTGGTACTTCCTTCTCGCGGGAGCCCTCTTTGTCATCGGCGCTCTCGGAGCGCTCAGCCGTCGCAACGGCATCACGATCTTCCTCTCGATCGAACTAATGCTCAATTCGGTCAATCTCTTGATTGTCGCCTACGCGCGAGTCGTAGGTGAGCGCACAGGAGACCTCTTGACCGCGCTCAACGGCCAGATCCTCGTCCTCTTCGTATTGGCGGTCGCGGCTGCCGAAGCGGCTGTGGGGCTTGCACTCTTTATCGCCATCTTTCGCGGTCGCCGGACCATCGACGTCAACCGTCTGAACCTGATGCGTTGGTAGGGTTGTGATGGACTGGTTGAGTCTCCTCTGGCTAATCCCCGTGTTGCCCCTCGTCGGCGCCGCGGCCAACGGTTTCTTCGCGCTGACCCTTCGCGGTCCCCAGAAACGACTGGCCACGACAATCGCACTGGCAGCCCCGGGAGCATCACTTCTGGTGGCGCTCGGAGCCTGCCGGCAGTACATGACCCGCATGTCGCACGAACCCTTCGAGCAAGTGGTTTACAGATGGACCGCGGCGCCGCTGGAGATCGACGTCGGTTTTCTTCTCGACCCGTTGTCGTCGGTGATGGTGTTCGTGGTGACGTTCGTGGGCTTTCTGATCCACGTGTACTCGGTGGGTTATATGGCCCATGAGGAGGGTTACCAGCGCTACTTCACGTACCTGAATCTGTTTATGGGAGCCATGCTGCTCCTGATCCTGGGCAACAACTATCTGGTGACATTTGTGGGCTGGGAGGGTGTGGGGCTGTGCTCGTATCTTCTGATCGGGTTCTACTTCGAGGAGGAGTTCCCGCCGTATGCTGGGCGCAAGGCCTTTATTGTCAACCGGATCGGTGACTTTGCGTTTCTGGTCGGGTTGTTTGCGCTGGTGGCGAAGTTCGGGACGTTGAACTACGGCGAGATCTTTGGCGCCGTAGCTCAGGACCCGCACGCGGTCGAAGACGGCAGCTACCTTCTGGGTCTGTCGTTTGCGGGGTTTGTGACGCTTTGTCTGTTTATCGGGGCGATGGGCAAGAGCGCCCAGATCCCGCTCTATGTGTGGTTGCCGGATGCGATGGCGGGTCCGACCCCGGTGTCGGCATTGATCCATGCGGCGACGATGGTGACCGCCGGGGTGTACATGGTGGTGCGCTCGAACGCGCTGTACCAGCTCGCCGGTGGCACATCGGCATTTGTGGCGGTGGTGGGTGCGGTGACGGCGCTGTTTGCGGCGACCATTGCGTTG
>JAOTZA010000244.1 GCA_029861655.1 Acidobacteriota bacterium
CGATTGACGAACTCCCCGAAGGCGTCCGCCCAGCGGACATCGAGTCTCTTCGCCGCGAGCTCCACACGCTCAAGGGAAACTCCGGGATGATGGGACTCGAAGAGCTCCAAGGGCTTGCCCATACGATGGAAGACCGAGTCGACGAATTGGACTCGGCGGCCCCCGATCTCTCGGCCCTCTTTGCGGGTCTCGACCGATTCAAGGACCTGCTGCTCGAAGCCGAACGAAGCCACGGCAGCCGGACCTCGACGACTCCCACAGACGACGCGAACCGCAAGCCTCGGCTGCGGCGCGATTCGAGTATCCGCGTGCCGCTTGCAAAGCTCGACGATCTGGTGGATCTCTCGACGGAGCTTCTGGTTGCCCGTACACGGCTCGAAGTCTCCATCGCTGAGGGGCTTGCCACAGCCACCGAGGTCGGCGACTCGAGCGCACCCCTCTGGAAGCGATTGAGTCGCTCCCGCATAGCGCTCGAGAAGACTCTCGAGGCCCTGCAGCGCAAAATCCAGGAACTGCGATTGGTGCCTCTGCGTCCAGTGATCGCGGCACTCAAACGGGTCGTGCACGACGAGAGCCAACGTGCCGTCAAAGAAGTTCGCCTCCACACAACCGGTGAGGACACACCGCTCGACAACAGCCTCCTCGAGTTCGCTGGAGAAACCCTGGGGCATCTCGTGCGCAACGCAGTCGTACATGGGATCGAAGCGCCCTCAAAGAGGCAGGAACTCGGCAAACCGCCGACCGGCCGTATCGCGCTCCGCGCCTCGATTCGAGCGGGCTCGGTCGTCATCGAGGTTCTTGACGATGGTGGAGGCATCGACCGGGCTGCGCTCGAAGCCGCGGCTCGCGAGGCGGGCTTCGACGTCGGACCCGAGACCGACTTGCACGACCTGGTGTTCCAATCCGGGCTCTCGAGCCGCAGGGAAACGGACCGCAGTGCGGGTCGTGGAATCGGAATGTCGGCGGTGGTGGAGGCCGCGCGGCGCTATGGGGGGCTGATCGAAGTCGAAACAGCCACGGGCGAGGGAACCCGCTTCAAGCTTCAGCTTCCACTCACCGTCGCCGCGGCGGAGGCGCTGCTTGTCGAGGTGCGAGGGGAGCAGTATGCCATCCCGGCCGGCGCCATTCTCGAGACCGCGGCAGTGACGGACTCCGACACGAACCTTGGCGCACTCGTTCTTGGAGATTTCGACGTTCCTCTGATCGACCTGGGCGTCCACCTGGGAAGTCCCGAAGGTGCGGCCGAAAAAGAAGGCATGGGCCACGACGCCTCCGAGAGATACGCGGTAGTACTGGCCGCCGCCGGCCGAACCCGCGCGTTGCTCGTAGATCAAGTTCTGGATCTGCGCGAGATCGTCGTACACCGACTCGACGAGTCTCTACAGGCCCTTCCGGGTCTGGGCGGCACAACCGTTCTGGGTGACGGCCGCGTTGTGCTCATTCTCGACCCCGAGGCACTAGCGATCATGCCCACCGTTGTCGAAGCCCTCGGAACCGCGCCGTGAGTGAGAAAATGGGTATCCTCGACATCGCCGACCGGCTCGACCGCGAGCAAGAAGGCCGGGATGAGGCTCTCGAGACGTCCGAAACCTGGGTTTCCTTTTCCGTCGGAGGTCTCGGCTTCGCCTTGCCGGTCAGTCACCTGCGGGGAGCGCACCGTGTCGCCCACATCACCGCGGTTCCTCGAGCACCTAAGGGTCTTCGTGGCCTGAGCAACCTTCGCGGTCGTGCGCGGCCGGTTTTGGATCTCGGCTCTCATCTCGACATCGGAGAAGTCGAGATCTCCGACCTCAGCCGGATCCTGGAGGTCGAACTCCAGGGACGTACCTTGGGGCTGCTCGTCGAGAGGGCAGAACATCTGACAAAGATCCTCCCCAGCACCATCAAGCCTCTAGACGACGCGATCGGCCCCGAGATCGTCCGGCGTTCGAAGGGCACCTGCGAAGTGCGCGACGGATACGTAATCCTGCTCGACCCGAGCCGATTGTTGACTGAAGAGACTAGAGGGACCGAAGAAACGGAAGAGACTGGAGACCTCGACGACCATGAAGATTCGTAGCAAGATCCTTCTGTTGCCCGCGCTTGCGGCGGTGATCTTTGTCAGCCTCCTCGTCTTGGTGCAAAAAGAAAGAAGCCGATACCAGGCGTTGGTCGAGCAGATCGAGACGGCTCAGCTGCCGGCCATTCAGTGGTGCAACGACCGGCTCCATGAGTTGAGCGAAGTCCAGCGTGGCTTCGATCTTGCCGCCTACTTTCTCGACCGAGAAGGAGCCGTAGCTAACGACGAACTACGTGTCGCCTTCGCTCGCCGGCTTGCCGCGGGCAGCGAACTCGCCGCCCTCCCTGCCGGCGCCGCCGAGCAGATCGAAAAGGACTTCGGAGTCTACTTTCGAGAGACTCAGGCGGTGACTCTACGCCTTATCGACGAAGGAGCCAGCCCCGAACTGGCACCCGCCCTCGAGTCCTCAACCATGGCGTTCGAGCGCGTGCAGGCCCGTTTGACTCGTATCTCCGCTGGTCTAGAGGAGGTCATGAGCCAAGCCTTTCGGGAGGCCAGGACAGAGACCGCCGACACCTTGATGAGGATCAACATCCTCACCGGATCGGGTCTCCTGCTTCTGGCGCTAGTCTCCATTCTGGTGCTCCGCGCGGTCACCCGACCGCTCAACGAAGCACTGCGGGCAGCCAATCGGCTGGCCGAGGGCGATCTGAACACCGAGCTTCGAATCACCTCCCAAGACGAGGCCGGGATGCTTCTCCGTTCACTTTCGCAGTCTATTAGCTACCTCAAAGAGATGGCGGGGGTCGCGGACTCGATTGCCAGCGGCGACCTCACCGCGCAGGTCGAGCCGCGCTCCTCGAGCGATGTGTTCGGCAACGCCTTCCGCAAGATGAGCACCAGCCTCCGATCGATGATCGGAGATTTGAAGACGTCATCGGATCATGTTCTCTCGACCGCTAATCAGATTTCGGTGTCGGCGGTCCAGATCAGTGATGGCGCCGAGAGCCAGTCGGCGGCGACCGAGACCACCTCCTCGACAATGGTCGAGATCGCCAGCCAGATTGACAGTGTCGCTCGGTCCATCCATACGCTCGCCAACAATGTCGAAGAAACTTCATCGTCGATTCAAGAAGTCGGCCTCTCGTCCCAAGAAGTGGCGCGCAACAGCGAGAGCATGCTCACCACCGTAGAGGAGACCAGCGCCACCATCGAGGAGATGGCCACGTCGATCCAGTCGACCGCACAGAAAGTGAGTTCGGTCGATCAGGTAGCACGCGACTCGGCGCAGGCCGCGGAAGGCGTCGGCGACAAACTGGCGCAAGTCCTCGCAGAGATTCGGTCGTCAACTCAAAACATCGGAAAGGTGGTCAAACTAATCGACGAGATCGCCGATCAGACCAACCTATTGGCCCTCAACGCGGCCATCGAGGCGGCGAGGGCGGGCGACGCCGGCAAAGGCTTCGCCGTGGTCGCCGACGAAGTCAAGCTGCTGGCCGAGCAATCCGCGAACTCAACACAAGAGATCTCGAGTCTTGTCGATAGCGTCCAGGAAGACACCGGTCATGCGATCGGGCTGATCGAAGCGGTGGTCCAGGACGTTGTCGACTCTGTGGCCGAGACGAAGACCCTGATCGGTGATGTCTCGACCGCCACCCAGGAGCAAAACAGCGGCGCCGGACAGATCATGCATGCCTCACAAAACATGCAAGACGTCACCCGGCAGGTCGCTTACGCCGCTCGTGAACAGGCGCAGGGTGCCGACGGCATTTTGTCTGCGGTCGAGTCGATGAACCGGATGACCCAGGAAGTGGCGCAGTCCGGAAACGAGCAGAAACGCGGGGGCGACATGGTAGTCAAAGCGGTAGAGCAGATCGCGCAAATCGCAACTTCCAATCTGGAAGCCAGCGGACAGCTTTCGAGCGCCACGATCGACCTGATGAACGAGGCGGTTCGGCTGCAAACCATAGCCGACCGTTTTAGTGTCTAACCTTTGTAACCGAGCCGATCGGAGTGAAATGACACCTACATCACAACCATCACCCACCTGGGACGAAGGAATGCAGCTTCTCCGCGAGCTGCCGACCCTGCCGCTCGAGAACCGAAGGGGCGTCATCGAAAAGCTTATCCGCAACCCCAGCCCCGGAATCCGGGAGCGGGCTCTGCGGGTCGGTGCAGCAGTGCTCGACGAAGACGCGCTGGTGGGTTATCTGAGAAGCGACTCTGACGCGGTTTTGCGCAACGCGGCGCTGGAGATCCTCAAGGGAAAGGAAGGCGACAGCTTTCGTTTGGCAACCGCCCTGCTTCGAGACGGGGACACCGACGTAGTGCTTCAGGCTATTCTGATTCTGGATCACATCAAGGATCCCCGCGCGGTGGAACCCCTGCGCTCGGTGCTCCATCACCAGGATCCGAACGTCATCCAGGCGGCCATCGTGGCAGTCGGCCATTTGGGTGACGCGCGTGCGATCACGGATCTTCTGCCATTTCTCGAGTCCGAACCCTGGCTGCAGCTCGCCGCGGTGCAAGCCCTCGGCGATCTGCGCTCAGAGCAAGCCATCGCGGCCCTCGAGCCCCAATTGACCGACTTGATGGTGGGCCCGTTCGCCGCCGAGGCGATTGCCCAAATCGGCGGGCCCGATGCCTTCAATACACTGGCCGCTTACTGGCTCCGCTTTCAGGAGAAGCTCGATCCAGAGACCTCGCTGGGCCTCTTGGCGCACACTCTCGAGGGTCTCACCGCCGACCCCATCGAACCGGAGGAGCTTCGTGCCGGGCTCGCGGATCGGCTGCGTGACCCCTACCAGGAAGTGAGGGTTTCCGCGGCGCGCTGCCTACTGGCTCTTGGCGCCGGAGCCGAGGATGGTGAGTCCCTGAGTCTTCTGAGCGACGAGCAGCGCCAGCCTGAGGTGCTTCCAAGCTGTCTCTCCCGGCGTCGCGATCTGGTACCACGACTGCTCGAAAAGCCCGGGATCACTCGTTCCTGGGGCTTCCTCCTCGCCGCGCGCTTTCCGGGCGCGGTGGACCATCAGGCGATTT
>JAOTZA010000245.1 GCA_029861655.1 Acidobacteriota bacterium
TTGGCGGCCTTGAAGGACCTCAGCTTCTCGGTGGCGGCGGGTGAGATCCTGGGCATTGCCGGGGTGGCGGGGAACGGCCAGCAGGAGCTGGCCGAGGTCATCACCGGTTTGCGCAAGCTTACGGAGGGGAAAGTGCGCATTTCCGGCACGAACATGAAAGGGGACACCGGCCGGCAGTTCATCGATGCCGGCGTCAGTTATGTTCCAGCCGATCGCCACGGTGTGGCGACGGTGGGCGACATGTCGCTGAGCCACAACAGCGTCTTGCGCCGTTACCGTGAGCCGAAGTTCGCCAAGGGTCCGTTCTTGAACTTCGCGGCCGCCATCGGCTATGCCCGGCGGCTGATCAAGGAATTCAATATCAGCACACCGGGCCACGCCACGGCGGTCCGCTCGCTTTCGGGCGGCAACCTGCAGAAAGTCATTCTGGCGCGGGAGATGACCACCCGCCATGACCTACTGGTCGTGATGTCGGCGACCCGGGGCCTCGACGTCGGCGCCACCGAGTTTGTCCGCAACACCCTCAACGAACACCGACAAAAGGGTGGTGCCATCGTCCTCATCTCAGAGGACCTCGAGGAGCTCCTATCGTTGAGCGACCGGATTGCGGTCTTGTTCCATGGCGAGATCATGGGGATCGTCGACGCCGGCAAGACGGACATCTCGAGTCTTGGACTGATGATGGCCGGTCAACGACAGGCCGAAGTGGCTTAGGGATCAGAGACACCGTGCGCCTGGAACTTCGACTCGAGAAATCGCGCAAGCTCGAATACCTCGTGCCCATCGTGTCGGTGGCGTTGTCGTTGGTTGTTTGCGCCGTACTGCTGCTAAGCACCGGGACCAATCCAATGACCGCCTACGGCGCCATGCTCAAAGAGGCTTTTGGCACCTCCTACGGGTTTACCGAAGTGCTGGTCAAGGCGACGCCGCTGATTCTGTGCGGACTCGGCGTCATGCTGGCGTTCAAGATGCTGTTCTGGAACATCGGCGCCGAGGGGCAGCTGCACATGGGCGCCTGGGGGGCGTCCGCCGTGGTGATGACCGGGTGGGAAGGATCGGCTTGGCTGATGATCCCGGCGATGATGCTTTGTGGATTTGCCGCGGGCGCTCTCTGGGCCCTTATCCCGGCCTATCTCAAGGTCAAGCTCAACACCAACGAGATCATCACCACGCTGCTGCTCAACTACGTCGCCATCCTGTGGGTGGCGCATTTCATCTATGGCCCCTGGAAAGATCCGGTGAGTTTCGGCTTCCCGATGACCAAGCAGTTCCCTGACGGTGCGCAGCTTCTCAGGTTTGGTGACAGCCGGGTTCACCTGGGATTCGTGTTCGCGCTGGTGATCGCCTTGTTGCTTTACTTCATCCAGGAGAAGAGCCGCTGGGGCTTTGAGATCGCGGTCACCGGGGGCAACCCGAAGGCGGCCGAGTACGCCGGGATGAACGCCGGCCGCAACATCCTCCTGGTGATGCTGATCAGCGGCGGTCTGGCCGGGCTTGCCGGGATGGTCGAAGTGAGCGCGATCCAGCTCAAGCTGCTGAAAGACATCTCGCCCCACGCGGCGCCCTACGGCTATACGGCGATCATCATCGCCTGGCTGGCGCGACGCAATCCGTGGGGTGTGGTGCTGGTCTCGATCCTGATGGGCGGGCTTTACGTGGGTGGAGAGACGGTCCAGATCACCATGAAGCTGCCGGTCAACATCGTCTTGATCATCCAGGCACTCATCCTGTTCTTTGTCCTCGGCGGCGACATCTTGTCGCGCTACCGTTTGGTGTTCGATCGCCACGATCGGAAGGAGGCGCCCAGTGGAGGGTAGCTGGCTCATCCTGCTCGTGGCCATCTTGCAGGCCGCTGTGCGTTCGGGAACACCGATCCTCTTTGTTTGCATCGGTGAGATCTACGCCGAGCGCTCGGGCATCCTCAACGTCGGGCTCGAGGGGTTGATGCTGGTCGGTGCGATCGCCGGCTTTACGGCCGGCTACACGGCGGGCAATCCCCTCGTTGGGATTTTTGCGGCCGCTATCGCCGGCGCGCTTTTCTCGCTGATCCATGCCTACGTCACGATCACGCTGCGGGCCGACCAGATCGTTAGCGGGTTGACCTTGACCATTCTCGGGACCGGAATCAGCGGCTTTTTCGGCAAGCCCATGATCGGCCAGGTGGGTGTGGGCTTCGATCAGTTCGCGATTCCGGTGCTGTCGAAGATCCCGATTCTCGGCCAGGTGCTTTTTCAGCAGGACGCAATGGTCTATCTTTCCTTTGTGTTCGTTCCGATTGCCTGGTGGGTGATGTACAAGACTCATCTTGGGCTGGCGATCCGCTCGGTTGGGGAGAACCCGTCGGCCGCCGACTCGCTGGGTGTTTCAGTGGTCAGGATCCGCTACGGCTGTGTGCTCTTCGGAGGGGCGATGGCGGGTCTCGGGGGAGCGTACCTTTCGCTCGCCTACACGACCATGTGGATCGAGCAGATGAGCGGCGGGCGGGGCTGGATCACTCTGGCGCTGGTGATTTTTGCCGCCTGGAACCCTGGAAGAGCGATGCTCGGCGCCTATCTTTTTGGCGGCGCCGACGCGCTTCAATTGCGCATCCAGGCGGTCGGAATCGGGATCCCGACCTACTTCCTCATGATGCTGCCCTATGTGCTGACCATCGTCATTTTGGTTTTGGCATCCCGGGCTTCGTTGCGGCGTCGGATCGGCGCCCCGGCAGCACTCGGGATACCGTATGCTCGCGAAGAGCGATAGCAGATAAGAAAACTCGAACCGGAAAAAGGAGGTCCCAGAGTGTCCAAGAAAAGTCGTCCGAGAGTCTTTGTCGCAGTAGCGTTTCTAGCGCTGGTTCTCTTTGCCTCGCAATCGGCACCGGCTGCGATCTGGAGCAATACCGAGCTTCATCTCCAGTACGGTGCTCTGGATGTTCCCAGTTTCGCCGGCGGCGGTGACAAGGACACCACCATTTTCACCCTGCAGCACGCCAGCGGTTGGAAATACGGAGATAACTTTTTCTTCTTCGATGTCATTTCGTCGAAGAACGGTGGTTTCAACGACACGGACACTTACGGAGAATGGTACTCGTACTTCAGTACCCGCAAGCTCGCCAAGAAGGAAGAGATGAAGGGAGCGCTCAAGGATGTGCGGGTCATCGTGGGTTTCAACTGGGACCCGGATGCCGACGTGATCAAGTACTTGCCAGGGATCGGACTGTCCTGGAAAGCCAAAGGTTTTGCCTTTCTCAACACCGACATCACCCTCTACATCGATGACTCGGTCGGGATCGCCGGCGGCGGCGGTGCTCCGAGCGAAGACGACACCTTCATGTTCGATGTCAACTGGGCGTACCCCGTCAACGATAAATTCAGCATCGAAGGCCACGCCGAGTACATCGGCGAGCGCACCAACGAGTTCGGCGGCAAAGTCGAGGGCTGGATCCTGGCGCAGCCGCAGTTTCGCTTCTGGGTCTCCGAAAGTGTCGCGGTCGGGATCGAGTACCAGTACTGGATGAACAAGCTGGGGGACGGCGACACGGACGAGAACGCGGTCCAGGGGCTCCTGGTCTGGAAGTTCTAGCGGCAACCTGTTAATCAAGACCGGCGCGAGGGGGCGAGAGCCCCCTCGTCAGTGAATTCTTCGTCGTTCGAGCTTCGCCGTCGACCTCCACGGCGGGTCAACGAGCGGACCGCGAGATCTCGTCCAGGGCCTGTCGAGCTCGGCGGGGCAGCCAATGATCGGGCCCTTTGGCTTCCTGAAGGAGGTCGAGGGTGGTTGCGATCAGAGCCCTTGCTTCGCGGCGCTTGTCCTTTCGGACCAGGCTGAGTGCCCGGAAGATATCGACCTCGGCGGTCCGCCAGTCCTCGTCACCGTACCGCCCGGCAAACCACGCCCGCGCCTGCTCGAGAAGCGGATCCCCCTCCGAGAAGCGGTTCTGGCCGATGAGGCAAGCGCCGAGGTTGGTTTTGGTGACCATGGTTCGACCGGCGTCGTCACCAAACGCGTTGAGTCGAACGTCGAGCGCGGTGCGAAGGTGCGCTTCCGCCTCGGTGAGCCGCCCGTCGTCCACCAGCAGACGACCCAGGTCGTTGTGCACGTTGGCGACGTGCGGGTGTTTTTCGCCGCGTGAGCTTGTTAAGTGATCGAGAGCCTGGCGATAGAGGGACTCCGCGTCTTTGTCGCCGTTGAGGTGCTTGACGAATGCGAGGTAGCTCATCGTCGTCCCGACCCCGGGGTGCTCGTCTCCAAGGGCCCGACGGCGCACTTCGAGGGCCTGAGAGTAGTAGTTGGCGGCCTCGCCATAGCGCTCGGCGATGTGGAAGATCACCGCTAGGTTATTGAGCACGGTGCCGACGGTGGGGTGGTCGGGTCCCAGCGCCTTGCGGCCGATGGCGAGCGCTCGAAGGTTCTCCTGCTCGGCCCCTGCGAAGTCCTCTTGTCTCCGGCGCACGATGCCGAGATCGGTGAGGATCTCGACGAGCTGCGGGTGATTTTTGCCCAGCAGCGTCTCTTTGATCTCGAGGGCTTCCAACATCCACTTCTCGACCTGGTCGAGGTTCTTACCGCGGACGAGCGACGGGTAGGACAGAGCCCTCAGGGTGTCGGAAACGGCGAGGCTCATGCCGTCGGCGAGCTGTCGGTGGAGTTCGAGCGCTTGCAGGGCGAATTCCTCCGAAAGGTCGAACTCGCCATCCTCGAATTCGAGCTGCGCCTGAGCGTAGATTGTGTCCGCGAGAGACGCGGCGGTATCCGGCAGGAGACGTTCTTGAATCGCCCGGGCTTCGCCGAGCGTCGCTCGTGACTCTTCCATCTCGCCTTGTCGGCTGTAGATGGTGCCCAGCAGGGTCAAGGCCTCACCGACTTCGGGCCGCGACCGGCCCAGTCGGCCCTCGAGAATCTCGAGGTTTGCGAGAGCTGCCGCTTCGGCGGCTTCGTATTTGCCGCGGCTGTCGGCCAACTCGGCGACCAACTGCTGGGTTGCGGCCACGTCGAGGTGATTGGCGCCGAGAAGGATCTCCTGCCGGACAAG
>JAOTZA010000022.1 GCA_029861655.1 Acidobacteriota bacterium
CGCAAGGCCGAAGAGCGCGCCCACATCCTCGAAGGAATCTTGAAGGCGCTCGACCAACTCGACGAGATCATTGCGACGATCCGCGCCAGCCGCACGCCACCGGAAGCGCGCGAGCAACTGATCGCGAGCTTTGGGTTGTCTCAGCCCCAGGCACAGGCGATTCTGGAAATGCGCCTGCAGAAGCTCACCGGCCTAGAGCGAGAAAAGGTCGTCGAAGAGTACGAAGTGCTGATGTCGACAATCGAGAAGCTCCGAGCGATCCTGGCGTCCGACCGCTTGGTGCTCGAAGAGATTCGTCGGGAGCTCCTGGAGATTAAAGAAACCTATGGCGACGCTCGTCGCACCGAAATCATTCCGGAGACCCACGAGATCACAGTCGAGGACATGATCGCCGATGAAGACATGGTGATCACTGTGACCCGTACCGGGTACATCAAGCGCTCGCCTCTGTCGCTCTACCGGTCGCAACACCGGGGCGGCAAGGGGCGCAAGGGAATGCTTACCAAGGACGGTGACTTTGTGGAACATCTCTATGTGGCGTCGGCCCATAGCTATGTCCTTGTCTTTACCGAGACCGGTCGGGTCCACTGGCTCAAGGTACACGAAATCCCGCAAATGGGCCCCGCCTCCAAGGGCAAGGCAATTGTCAACCTGTTACACCTCGACCCGAAAGAAAAGATTGCGACCACGGTCGCCGTGCGCGAGTTCGAAGAAGAGCGGTATCTGTTTTTTGCTACCGAGAAGGGTACGATCAAGAAGACGACGTTGTCGGCCTATTCGAACCCTCGTGCGGGTGGCATCATCGGAATCAACATCGATGAGAGCGACCGGTTGCTCGAGGTACGACTGGTCGAGAGCGGCATGACGGTGTTTCTCGCCACCGCGCTTGGCCACGCCATTCACTTTCGCGAAACCGACGCGCGGCCCATGGGGCGTGCGACCCGCGGAGTGCGCGGCATCAGATTACGCAAGGATGATCGCGTCGTATCGATGGAGGCCATTGCACCGCAAGGAGGAGAGATTCTCTCGGTGGCCGAGGGCGCCATCGGAAAACGCACCCCGGTGGCGCAGTACCGGATCCAAGGACGTGGCGGCAAGGGCATCATCAATCTCAAGGTATCCGAGAAGACCGGGCAGGTCATTGGAGCCAAACAGGTCCTACCCACAGCGGGGTTGATCCTCATCACGAAGGAGGGAAAGATCATCCGCACCGATGTTGCCGGAGTTCGTGTGAGTGGTCGGTCGACCCAGGGCGTCAAGTTGATGAATCTCGATGGCGGGGATCGGCTTGTCGCCGTCGCAAAGCTTGCCGAGCGTGACGAGACCGACGGGGAGGCGAGCGATAGCGCCGAGGACGACGGCCAGGGCGAACTCGTCAACTAGGGGCTTGCTGAAAAACTCAGGTGAGTCGCGCGAACGCGGACCTCGAAACCGGCCCGCCGACCTCTATCGGTTTTCTTGGTTCTTCTACCTGTTTCTGGCCATCGCGGGAGCCATCTGGCTGGGCCTCGAGGGCGGAAGAATTCCGCCGGCGCTCTTCTGGGACACCGAGACATGGTGGCGCGACTTGGGACTGGGCCTCGCGGGCGCGGTGCTGCTTCTAGGTCTCTGGGGTCTGGCGCGGCGTCTGTTGCCTTCCGCCCGGCTTCTCGAAACCCGTTTGGCGGAGATCCTCGGGCCGGTCTCCGCCACCGAAGCCCTGGCGCTGGCCTTTCTGTCCGGGACCGCGGAGGAACTGTTTTTTCGCGGCGCCGTGCAAAGCGTTTGGGGCCCGCTGCCCGCCGCGGCGCTCTTCGCCCTTCTCCACGCCGGGCCGGGGAAGGAATTTAGGTTGTGGACGCTTTTTGCGGCCGTGGCGGGGCTTGTTCTGGGCGGTCTGGTCTTGTGGAGCGGCAACCTGTTGGCCGCGATGGTGACGCACTTTCTGGTCAATGCGGTGGGTCTCGTGCGCACCGGCCAAAGGGCTCGGGAAGCGGAAACCAAGGGCTGCTAGACTGATCGATCTGCCATTTGACGGAGGGTCCAAGATGCCAAATGACAGCCAGGATGTTCTGGCACGGATAGACGACGAAAAGGAGAGCTACCTCGAGGAGCTCAAGGAGTATCTGCGCATTCCTTCGATCTCCACCGACCCGAGCCACGCCCAAGACGTGCGCAGTTGCTGCAAGTTTCTGGTCGAAAAAATGAACAGCGCGGGTCTGGTGGTGGAACAGATCGAAACGGCCGGTCACCCTATGGTTTACGCCGAACGGTTGGGTGTCGAGGGCAAGCCGACGATTCTCTTCTACGGCCACTACGATGTTCAGCCCCCGGATCCTCTGGAGGAGTGGCGCAACCCGCCCTTCGAGCCGACCGTTGAGGGGGACCTTCTCGTCGCGCGCGGCGCAACCGACGACAAGGGCCAGTCGTTCGCTCACTTGAAGGCGGTCGCCGCGATGCTCGCCGAACGCGGCGAGCTGCCGGTCAACGTGAAGTTTCTCGTCGAAGGGGAAGAAGAGTCGGGGGGCGAGTCGATCGAGCGCTTTGTGCGCGAGGACGCCGGGGAGAAACTTGCCTGTGACGCGGTGGTGGTCTCTGACTCGTCGATGTACGCACCGGGCCAGCCGTCCCTCCTCTATGGCCTCAAGGGCTTGGCCTATATGGAGATTCGGGTCGATGGACCCAACCGAGACCTCCACTCGGGGACCTTTGGCGGCGCGGTGGCAAATCCAGCCAACGCCCTGGGCCGGATCCTGGCTGGGCTCACGGAGGCGGAAACCGGCCGAATTCTGATCCCGGGCTTCTACGACGACGTGGTGGACCTCGAGGACTGGGAGCGAGAAGCATTCTCCGGACTGGGCTTCGAAGAGGAGGCCTATTGTGAGGAGCTGGGGATTGCCGAGACCTTTGGAGAAGAGGGGTTCACGACACTCGAACGGGCCTGGGCGCGGCCGACCTGTGACGTCAACGGTCTTTTTGGTGGCTACCAGGGCGAAGGAGCCAAGACCGTGTTGCCCGCCTGGGCCGGCGCCAAGGTCTCGATGCGTCTGGTGCCGAAGCAGGACCCCAAGAAGATCGCCAGGCTCTTCGCCGACCATGTTCGCAATCTCGCTCCCCGGGGGGTCCGTGTCGAAGTCAAAGATCACCACGGGGCCCAGGCGGTCTTGATCGACACCAAAGGGCCGATCAGCGAGGCCGCGATGGCGGCTCAAGAGGACATCTGGGGCAAGAAACCCGTACGGATCCGCGAGGGCGGATCCATTCCCATCGTCGGTACCTTTGGCGAAGTCCTCCGGAGGCCCATTCTCCTCATGGGGTTCGGCCTGCCGGATGATCGCTTGCACTCGCCGAACGAGAAATTCAACATCAGCCACTTCTACAACGGGATCCGAACCATCGTGAGAACGCTCGACAGAGTTGCCGAGAGCGCCGGTTGAGTTGAGATGGATGACAAGACGGGCCTCGAGCGAGAGCTCAAGTTCCACTGCCCCGACCTGAACACGCTGCGCGAGAGGTTGGTTGGCGCCGATGCCGAGCGGGTCGCACCGTCATCGCTCGAAGACAACCTGATTTTCGATCGTGGACTCGAGCTCGTCGAAAGCGGTCGTATCCTGCGGTTGCGTCGCGACGGCTCGGGAGCGCGCCTGACCTACAAAGGGCCCGCAACCTACGAGGGCGGAGTCAAGGTTCGCAAAGAGCAGGAAACGCGGGTGGCGGACGCCGAGGCGGTGGAACAAATCCTCACGTCTCTGGGCTATGAGGTCACCGGGAGATACCAGAAGCACCGGGAAGAGTGGGCCGTCGGGGGAGTCTTGGTAGCTCTCGATCACACACCGATCGGTGATTTCACCGAGTTCGAGGGCGACGGAGCGGAGACGTTGGCAGCACGATTCGGCTTCCCGGCCGAAGGCGCCGAACGGCGCAACTATCTCGAGCTGTATGCCGATCATCGAAAAGACAACCCTGCAGCGCCGGAAGACATGGTCTTTGTGCGGTGAACAAAGCCACGCTCGTCTCGACCACAACCCGCTACTTGCCGGAGGTGAGCTCTGCGTCTTAGAGGTATGGTCCTTGCGGCCGGGCTCGGAACGCGCCTGTGGCCGCTGACGAGGTCGCTTCCAAAGCCGCTGCTGCCGGTTGCCGGAACGCCGCTCCTGTCGCGCACCCTGGCGGAGTTCCAAGAGGCCGGCTGTGAGGCCGTGGCGCTCAATTTGTTCCACCAGGGAGAAAAGATCAGCGCTCATTTTGGATCACACTTTGACGACATGGAGCTGGTCTACTCGTGGGAAGAAGAGTTGCAGGGCACGCTGGGAGCCCTGGCCCCGCTCGAAGGGTTTTTCGCTCCGGCGGATGTCCTCGTCGTGATCAACGGTGACAGCCTGAGCCGGTGGCCGATTGAGCGCCTGGTGGAACGACACCAGAGAGGCTCCGCACAGGCGACGCTGCTCCTGACCAGCCGAGCCGACCCCAAAGCGTTCGGCGGCGGGGTTGGCGTAGACGCGGCCGGCCGGATTGTCTCGTTCAGCCCCGAACGTGAGCACGGTGTTGTCGAGCAGCGGCTGGTTTTCGCGGGTGCCCACGCCTTTGCCCCGTCTCTTGTAGCCGGGCGCGACCGGCAGCCGGAGGATTTCATCACCGATCTCTACGAACCCTTGCTCGAGGCTGGCGGTGTGATCCAGTCGCTCGAAACCTCGCGTCCGTGGTACGACCTGGGGACGCCCGCGCGGTACCTGGAAGGCGTCTGCGACTGGATTCGTCGTCGAGGAGGGGGTCGGGTGGGTGGCAGGACGTGGGTGTCGCCGGAGGCCAAGGTCTCGGAGGGAGCGAGTGTGCGCCGAGCGGTCATCGAGTCGGGGGTGGTGATCGAGACGCAGGCGGAGGTCGAGCGCGCAGTGGTATTGCCGGGCGCCCGTGTCGGCCGCGGAGCGGTGGTTCGGGAATCGATCCTCGGTTTCTCGGTCCGGTTGGGGGCCGGAACCTCCGTGGAGCGGCGAATGGTGACCGTTGCCCGAGCCGACCGGCCACTTGGACCACTCGATTCGGTGGTGGGTGGTCTGGTGTACAGTCCGCTGGATGTCTGACGGCTACCATCTCGTTGTCTTCGATTGGGACGGAACCCTTCTCGACTCGATTGGTGCGATCGTGGGTTGCACGCGAGCTGTGCTCGACGAACTGGGCTTGCCGCAAGTGGAAGAGTCGAAGATCCGCGGGGTCATCGGTCTCGGGTTGCGTGAGACCGTTGAAGCGCTCAATCCCGGTTGTGACGAAGACACGTTCTGGCAAGTCGTTTCCAGCTACCGGCGTCTTTGGCTGGGTCATTTCTGTAGCACACCCGTGCTCTTCGATGGGGTAGAGGAATTGCTGGAAACCTTGCGTGAAAGAGGCTTGCTCCTGGCGGTTGCGACCGCCAAGGGCCGCGGGGGGCTCGACCACGATCTGGAGAGAACGGGTCTCGGATCATTCTTCGGCACCAGCCGAACAGTCGATGAGGCGCCCAGCAAACCCGACCCGCAGATGCTCCTCGACATATTGGAGGAGTTGAGTATCGCGCGCGAGGCGGCGGTGATGGTCGGCGATACGGTTCACGACCTGACAATGGCGGCCAACGCAGGCGTTGATGCCGTGGGGGTCGTGAGCGGAACCCAGCCACGGGCGTTGCTGGAGAAGGCAAAACCCGTTGCGTGCCTCGAATCGGTCCGCGAGCTCTCTGACTGGCTGGCACAGGCTGGGGACAACACCGTGTGTACCGACCTGGCTGACGGCTCCGGCTAGCCCGGCTAGCCTGACCTTCTCACCAACCTTCTACTGCGAGGTCGCAAGTGCCTGAATCTACTGCGTTACGCTCCCGTCGACCGCCTCAGCGTACGTCCAGTACGCTTGCGTTGGTCTCGGTCGCGAGCCTTGTATCTCCAAGCTCTTCCGACCTCTCGCGACGAACGCTGGTGAGAAGGTCAGGTTAGCGGTCGTCGAGCAGTCCAAAAACCTCCTCGACCTGCTCCCACCCGACACGCATCAAGAACGTATTGTTGCGACCGTAGGACTTCGAGCCCAGGATGAAGAATCCGGGTTCGGGGTTGACCAGTGTGTCGGCTCCATGGGCCTCCTGGGCAAGACAGTCGGCGCTCGATTGACCGAGAAGAACTGCTGCCAGCTTCATCGGGCCAGAGGTCGCGTAACACTCGTGGACCTGGAGCTGACGGTACAGAGTGTGGTCGCCGGCGCCCCCGGTGAGCGACAGGACGCGATCGACCGAGAGGCTCGAGCGCTCACCCGAAGCGTTGCGCAGAGTGACCTCGACGGCGCCGCTCTTCTTGCGTAGCTCGTCCACCACGACCCCACAGCGCACTTCTACCGCGGGTGAAGAGCCGGCTCCGAGGTCGGAGGCGCGTCTCGCCAGAGCGGCTCGGCTCGGAAGCGGGTCGTCGGGGTCGAAGTTCCAGGTGGGCTGCGACCTGCGAAGCGCCCAGACCGTATGTGTTTCAGGGTGTTTCTCGGCGAGCGCTGCCAGATCGGCGACCGCGGTCTGTGCCGAGTGACCGGCGCCCACGACGAGAATGGTCTTGCCGGCCCAGGAGTCGATGTTGGAGAAAACATCGGGAAGCGTGCGCACAATCTCGGTGTGCAACAGATCTTCGCCCGGCGCCGGGATTCCGCCGTCGCCGGTCGCGTTTGGGTTGCCGTAGGTGCCGGTGCAGTCGAGGACGACGCCGGTGTTCTCGGTCCAGTTCCGATCCGAGTCGTCCGCCAACAGCAGGCGAAACGGCCGCTCGCCGCGGGTCGCGGTGCCGATCTCCTCGTTCTTGACCAGACCCTGGCGGCCGATCGCGGTCACCCGAACACCGCACCGGATGCAGGGCTTGATTTCCGGAAGTGCGGCCAGGGGCTCGAGGATCTGGTCGACCAACTCGCCACCGGTCGGGCACTCTGTGCTGTCAGGGGCGGGAAGCGAGACCGCCGCGGCCTCGAGAGCACGGCGGGCGCGAGGTGAGATGTTGAGGGACCAGGGCGTGAACAACCGAACGTGTCGCCACGAGCGGATGTGGCCGGCCACCGAAGGGGCCGACTCATAGAGGGTGAAAGGAAAGCCTCTCTCGTGCGCTGTGAGAGCGGCTTCGAGACCGGTGGGTCCCGAGCCGAGTATGGCGACATGAGGCTTGGTGTTCGATGCCATCAAAACCTCGAGAGAGAACGCTCGCGGGCGGGGAGAATCTCCAGACAGGTCGTCCACCAGCCCGAGAGAACCGTTTCCACGAATTCCTCTGGAAGCTCTTCGGTCCGCATCTCCTTGGCCAGGGCATCGTGGTCGTATTCGAGCGGCAGAAGTTCGACGTTGAGCTTGTCGTTGCGCTCTTCCAGCAAGCTGTACCAGACGTGGGTGTTTCCGTCATTGGCCGGCCGGCCGATAACGCCGACGTTGACCACATCACGCCCGGAAGGCAGTTGCCGGTGCCAGTGAAGCCCGGTGTGAGTGCAGAGAAACCCGTCGCACCCGTGCTGATCGAGAAGTACCTCCAAGAAAGCAACCGGAGTGGTGGATTGGAAAAGGAACTCGTTGATCCTGCGTGGCGAACCATGAACGAGGAGCAATTCGCGCGAGCCGACGTTTACGCGGCGCGTCTTGGGGAGCGTTCCCATCCAGCGCTTGAAGTCGGGCGAGGCATGGCTTGCGGTGTAGCCGTAGGAGACTTCCGCGAAGTGGTTGTCGCGCGGGTCGGTGTAGCCGCAGTCGCAGTCATCATGCCCGGTCGAGAGCGATGCTTCATAGTTACCCTGGATCGTCAGCACCTCGCCTTGCTCGAGCAAAGGTCTGACCTTTTCCGGGTTGGGGCCGAACCCACCGAGATCGCCCAGGCAGTAGACGGCTTCGGCGCCACGCCTGGCGGCGTCGTCCAGTAGCGCGGTGAGGGCAAAATGGTTGTTGTAGACGCCGCCACAGACCGCGACCCGTGAGTAAGGACCCTCTATGGGGGCCTTTTCGGCTGAGCCGGAGAGAAAACGGGAACGCTCCTCGTCTCTCTCCACGCGACTCAAGCGCCGACCGGTCTTTTCGGTGGCTTCGCGGAATCGACCGAGCGGCACCAGCTTCTCGCCCCAAGTGGCGAGACCGCGATGGGCGACGAGCCGCTCACGCTCCTCGGTGCGTCGGCGCCTGGCGTCCGGGTCTTCGGGTGTGCGGTTCGACATCAGTGGGCCTCGGGATCCTCGCCACCCCGCCAAGTCTTCGCTGGCGTGAGCAGCAAGGCGCCGGATTGCTGCGAGTGCGAGGGGAGAGCCGTCATGTCCTGCAGCTCACACCGTACACATGGCAGGTCCAGCAAGCAGGGTGACCGAGCGGGAAGGGCACCAGGGTGTCGGTAAGTGCTTCCCCCATCTTGGCGCTGGGTTCGTTGACCAGGATGGGGCAGACCCACACACCCTGGTCTGTGACCATGCGGCTGTTGGAACACTGAAGATGGCTCCAGTCTCCGCACAGGGCGTCCGCGCCCGAGAGCGTTTGCCAGTTCTCATAGGCACCCGTCCTCTCGGCTTCGGCGCCAATCCGAAAGACCGGCAGGATCTTGAGCCGCGGTTTCTGGATGCCGAGTTCGCGAACCAAGGCGAAGAAACGCTCTCTGCCGCCGACCGAGCCGTTCTCGTCGTGAACCTCGGTCACGGTGATGACCGGATTGAGACCTTCGAGATAGAGAGCACGAACACCCTGGAGGATGCGGTCAAAGGTTCCCTCGCCGCGAATCGGGTCGTTGGTCTCGGCGTTGTAGCCGTCGAGCGAGATCCGGAAGTCGAGCGAGTAGTCGGCCTTGTCGGCGATCGCCCTCAAGCGTTGGCAGCGGTCGGGGGGCAAAAGCAGTCCATTGGTCAGCACGGTCGCCGGCCCGAACGCTAGGGTACTTTCGAGGATCGCCTCCATCTCGGGGTTGAGGAACGGTTCGCCACCGGTGAAGTAGTACTCCTTGACACCGAGTCGGGCTCCTTCTTTCAGGTAGGGCTCGATCTCGGCAAGGCTCATGGCTTCGTGGGTATGGTTTGTGGGAGAGCTCGACACAAAACAGTGGCTGCACGCCAGGTTGCAAACCGTACCGGCGACCTGAAACCAGACCGTGTCGAGCGAGGCGAGCCCAACCTGCGGAACCGTATTCATTCGATCCGCCTCAGAGCTAGCAGCAGCCATCTCCCGGCTCGCAGCAGGCGACCGGTTCGCTGGTGGCGTGGTAGTCCTGACCCTTGGTTTCGCGCGGGTGTCGAAGCGGTGTTCGCGAGCAGTCGAAGGGTCCCGCCTTCTCGAGCGGCACCTCTTCCAGAGGTTCGACAAAGTCGAAATGACCCTTGTATGGCTCTTGTGAGTACAGCCGACGGGTTTTGTCGCAGACGGCGTAGCGGCGACCGCGCTCCATCCGATGCCCGTCGTCATCCAGGACCTCTTTGAACGGTCCGCGGTAGACCGCCGCCTGGAGCCTCTCGACACACGGTCCCTCCTTGCCTTTGAAGGCCTCGACCGTCAGCGAACGGAACTCGATCCCCTCGACCGTGCGCCACGGCTCGCTCTGGCGGTCGAGAACACGAAGACCATAAAAGCCGGCCTGCTCGAAAGCTTCCAGAAAGCCGTCTTCCGTAAACGCTCCGGAGATACATCCGCTCCAAAGCTCCGGATCTTTTCGCATTTCAATCGGAATCTCTTCGTCGCTGACGATGTCCGAGATCACCGCGCGGCCACCGTTGTTGAGAACACGATAGATCTCGCGAAAAAGTGCGCCTTTATCGCTGTTGTCGACCAGGTTGAGGACGCAATTGGAGACCACGACGTCCACCGAGTCGCTTTCGATGAGAGGTTGCTGGTCCCTCAGCTTCTGGGCCCGACGTTCGGCTGCGAGCAAGCTCTCGGTCGAGTCGATCGGGGAGCTCTCGAGCTCGCGATCCAGGGCATCGACATCGAGCGCTAGATCCTGGATCCGCCCACGGCGAAACTCGACGTTGGCGTAGCCGAGGCTCTTGGCGACAACCGGCGCGTTGCGCTTTGCCACATCGAGCATCTCGTCGGTCATATCGACCCCGATTACCCGGCCGCTTTCTCCCACGACCTGAGCGGCGATAAAACAGATCTTTCCGGTGCCACTTCCCAGATCGAGCACGGTCTCGCCTTCGCGCAGGTATCGGCTTGGATCGCCACAGCCGTAATCCCGCTCGAGCACCTCCCTCGGGATGACCTCCAGATACTTAGGGTCGTAGTCGATCGGGCAGCAGAGATCGGCGACCAATTCTTGGGCGCCCTCGCTGTAACGGTCTTTAACGCTTTTTTCTAAATCCGCAACGCTCATGGCGATACGTTCTCCTCAGGGGAATGGGCGCTCGATCCAAGAGGCCCGGTTTGGTTTCTTCTCGAAACGGAGACTCAGCGCACCGGCGGTGGCGAGCGGCCTGAGCCAACCGCGACGGTGGAAAGCCTCGGCGAGCCGATACGCGGCGGGGTTTCGAGACGACGGAGAGCTGCAATGGCGCGACGGAGAAACCGGAGAAGCGGCCACCATTCGAACTCATCGAGCTCCGGTGTCGACACCCGGAATCGTCGGGGTGCGGTTGCCAGCCAAGCGGCAAGATCCGAGGGCCGGTCGAGGTCCGTCAGCGATTCGAGAAGAAGACACGGACGACCGCTCTGTTGAAGCTGTTTCTGCAAGGACGAGAGCGTGTCGGCCCGGCACCACGAGGTGGCGGCGAGTTCCTCGGCGAGGGGTCTCGAAGCTGCGAGCAGATAGAAGCCGCCATCGGTCGACGGTCCGAGCACAACGGCTTCCGAATCTAGACGAAGGGTCGCCAGTGCACGTCGAAGATGACCGCCACCGAGGTCCGGTGCATCTGTTCCGACGACAAGTATGGGTCCGCCGCTGCTGCAAAACGCCTCGAACGTTTCGGCGATGGCGGTACACAGGCGGTCCCCAAGACCGAGACCTTTTTGTGGCAGACGGTCGACTCCTTCGGGAAGCTCCAACGGGGCGGGTGACGACACGACGATGTGACAGCCCGCTGCCCGACCGGCTTCAATGGCCACCTCGAGCCCACGGTGATGAAGCGCCAGCTCAAGCTGGCGGAGCCGTGGGGGCAGCAGGCGGCGACGAGCTCTCTCTCGCTCGGCCCCGCGAGTGAAAATCAGAAGGGTGGGAGCAGTGTCCGGTAGCGGATGATCGCTTGGTTTTCTCATAGAAAGCCAACGAAGTGTATACGTTCGGTTGGCTGGAGTGGTTTGCCGCTCGGGCCGCGGCCGGCCGGGCTATCATGATGCCTGGATGCCACTCGCGACACTGGCAGCCGTTGGTTCGGCCTTCCCCCAGAACTACTATGACCAAGAGGCGCTACTGGCGGCGCTGCGCGAAGCGTGGTCGGGTGAGCTTTTCAACATCGAGCGGCTCGAGCGTCTGCATAAGAACGTTCTGGTGGGAGGTCGTCATCTGGCCCTCCCAATCGAGGAGTACAACGCTCTCGACAACTGGGGAAAAGCGAACGATGCCTGGATCACGGTCGCCGAGAAGGTTGGTGCCCAGGCGGTTCGGCGAGCGCTCGAGAGCGCCGGCCTGGGTGTCGAAGACGTCGGCTGTCTGATCTTTGTATCCGTCACCGGGATCGCGACTCCGTCGATCGATGCACGTCTGATGAACCGTTTGGGTCTGCCATCGCGAGTCAAGCGTCTACCCATCTTTGGACTCGGCTGTGTCGCCGGTGCAGCAGGGACCGCTCGAGCCGCGGACTACGTCAAAGCCTTTCCCGAAGAGATAGCGGTCCTCTTGTCGGTCGAATTGTGCTCTCTCACGCTGCAGCTCAAGGACTTCTCGATCGCCAACTTGATCTCTTCCGGGCTGTTCGGTGATGGGGCGGCAGCCGTGGTGGTGGCGGGTGAGGAGCGTCGTTTGCCTGGACCCCGTGTCGTGGCCAGCCGTTCGGTCTTCTATCGAGATTCGGAAAGAGTGATGGGCTGGGACATCTCTGAGAAGGGGTTTCAGGTGGTGTTGTCGCCGGAGGTACCCGAAGTAGTGCGTCAGCACCTACGCCGCGACGTAGATACGTTTCTTGCCGACCACGGTTTGAGCAAGGAGTCGATTACCTCGTGGGTGGCCCACCCGGGTGGACCAAAGGTGCTCGAAGCGATGCAGGAGTCACTCGACCTCGAGCCGGAAGCCCTTGCCGTCACCTGGGCCAGCCTCCGGGAGGTCGGCAACCTGTCGTCGACATCCGTATTGTTGGTGCTCGAGGAAACTCTGAGGAACCACCGCCCCGAGAGAGGCGCCAAAGGATTGTTACTGGCACTCGGCCCCGGGTTCTGTTCCGAGCTTGTGCTTCTGGAGTGGTAGGGGCATGTCGGAGACACAACACTGAACACGCGCGTCCTCTTTGTCGCGCTCGTCGCGATTGTGGTGATCGAACGGATCTTCGAGCTTAGATTCTCGCGGCGCAACACGAAGCGGGCCCTAGCACGGGGAGCGATCGAGGTCGGCTCGGGCCATTACCCATGGATGGTGGCCTTGCACAGCCTCTTTCTGTTTTCGGCGTGCGCCGAGGTCCTGGCGCTCGAACGACCCTTTGTCGGGGGTCTGGCCGGGGGGATGCTGGTGCTTCTCGGCGGCGCCGCCGCGATGCGTTTCTGGGCGATCGCCACCCTGGGCCGCCGCTGGACAACCCGTGTGATCTGCTGGCCGGGTCGACCCGTGACCCGGAGCGGGCCCTATCGTTATTTGAAGCACCCAAATTATCTGGCTGTAGTCATCGAGATCTTTGCTTTGCCGTTGGTGCATTCCGCATGGCTGACGGCAGTTGTCTTCAGCCTGCTAAACGTTGCTCTCTTGAGCGTCAGAATAAGAGTCGAGGAGACGGCCCTTGCGGAGCACTCTTCATATGACGACAGATTCCCCAAACGCTGACTCCCGCGACGTGCTCGCCGAGATCGAGCGGCTGGCAAGGGAAAAGGTCGGCTGGAGCGGTCGGCTGGAGCGCTCGATGCGATTGGTGGAGGATCTGCAGCTGGATTCGATCCGCAATCTGACACTGGCGATCGAGATCGAAAACCACTTCCGGATCGCGATCGGCCAGGAAGACGAAGGCGACCTCGAGACGGTGGGTGACCTGGTCGACCTCGTCCAGCGCGAGCTCGACGCCGTGGGACCCGAGCCATGACCTTGCACCGGGATGCCGGGACACTCCCCGAGGCGCTGGAGCGGGCGGCCGGGAGCGAGGCGTCGCTGGGATTCGTCGATCGCCGCGAAAGGATCGAGCGGCTGAGTTGGGCCGTGTGCCACGAGCGCACAAAGGACACCGCCGGGCGTCTACAGCGGCTAGGGGTCAGAGCGGGCGATCGTGTCGGGCTCGTCTACCCGACGGGCCCCGAGTTCCTACAGGCCCTGCTCGGCACCCTCCTGACCGGTGCCGTCCCGGTGCCGCTCTATCCACCGGTACGGTTGGGCCGGCTCGAGGAATATCACGACAGAACCGCTTTTCTTCTCCGCCGGGTTGGAGCCGAGCTGTTGCTCGTCGACCGTCGTACTCGCAGAGTCTTGGGTCCGACGGTGGAGAAGGCTGGGCTCGGACGGGGCTGCCGGACGCTCGAACAGTTGCCGCCGGGTGAGTACCGGCCGCGCATAGTTGATAGCGATGAGCTGGCTCTGGTTCAGTTCTCTTCCGGTACGACCGTCGAGCCCAAACCGGTCGCGTTGACGCACCACCAGATCCTGGCTCAGGTTCGTGCGCTCAACTCGTTCTGGCCTCCCGATGGGGAGCACGCCCCAAGCGGGGTCTCGTGGTTGCCGCTCTACCACGACATGGGTCTGGTGGGCTGTGTCTTTACGGCGCTCGACTACCCGGGTGATCTGACGCTCATCCCCCCCGAGTTCTTTGTGGCGCGACCGTCGGTTTGGCTCAGGGTCCTGTCGAAGACTCGCGCCGTAATTTCGCCGGCACCCAACTTCGCCTATGGTCTGTGCGTAGACAAGATCCGCGACGAAGAGCTGGAGGGAGTCGACTTGTCCAACTGGAGAGTTGCGCTGTGCGGCGCCGAGACCGTGGTACCCGAGGTGTTGCGAGCCTTCACCCGGCGCTTTGAGCGATGGGGGTTTCGGCGCCAGGCCTTGAGCCCGGTGTACGGTCTTTCGGAGGCGGCGCTGGCGGTCACCTTCTCGGACCTCGACCGTCCTTTTGTGAGTCGGGTCTTCGCGCGTCGCCTACTGGCCGAAGAGGGTCGGGCAATCGAGCAGAGACAACCGGGCAAGCCGGCGGACGGGGTCGAGATCGCCGCGTTGGGCAGACCGCTACCGGGATTTTCGATTTCGATCCGAGACAGCGACGGCAAAGAGATGGCCGGCGGCGGTGTCGGCACAGTCTGGGCTCGCGGGCCGTCCCTCATGAGCGGCTATCTGGGCCCTTCAGGTGAGACCGTTGCGGAATTCGCCGACGGTTGGCTCGACACCGGTGACCGCGGCTTTGTTTTCTCCGGAGAGTTGTATCTGACCGGTCGGGCCAAGGACATCATTATCGTGCGAGGCCGCAATCATTCGCCGGAAGAGGTTGAACTGGCCCTCGACCCATTGCCCGGTGTGCGCACCGGCTGTACGGCTGCGGTCGGTCATCTCGAGGAAGGGGCCGCCGGCGAGTCGCTATGGGTTTTTGTCGAGCAGAGCCGGGGAGTCCCCGCGGAGCGCAGAGGTCTAGCGACCGCTTGTCGCCGTGCGATCTTTTCGGCCGCGGGTCTGGAAGTTGAGCGCGTGGTTGTTCTCGAGCCGGGAACCTTGCCGCGAACCTCATCGGGCAAGATTCGCCGGCAGGAGACCTTGCACCGCTATCTCGCCGGCGATCTTTTGCCACCGGGTCCGGTCAATGCGGTGGCAATGCTCGGTGTGATGTTGCGTTCGCGCTCGGCGATGAAACGAGCGGAAAAAGCACGACGCGATGGCTAGCGATGCCTAGTTCGGATCTTGTGATCGTCGGAGGGGGACCGGTCGGGCTGGCTACCGCGATTCTGGCGAGCCAGGCGGGTTTGAGGGTCCGGGTCCTGGACAAGCGTCGGCCGCCCATCGACAAAGCCTGTGGAGAAGGGTTGATGCCAGATGGCGTTCAAATACTCTCTTGCCTGGGTTGGATGCCGGGGCCGGGAGAGAGTGCGCCGATCAAAGGAATCCGCTATCTCGATGGCGGGCGGGTCGCGGACGCCGAGTTCGCGACTGCTCACGGTCTGGGGATTCGCCGTCCGGTGCTTCATCGCGGATTGGTCGAGGCGGCCCGGCAGAGCGGCGTTGAGCTCTCCTGGGGAAGGCGGGTCACCCGTCTATTCGAGGATAGTGTCGAGGTTGGTGTCGAATGCGGCAAGGAGCGAATCAACGCCAGATGGGTGGTGGGTGCCGATGGGCTCAAGTCGCAGATCCGAAGATGGTCGGGCCTCGGCGGTCGTTCGAGTCGGCACCGGCGCGTCGGCGTGCGGCGTCACTTCCGAATCGCTCCCTGGAGCGAGATGGTCGAGGTGCACTGGGCCGATGGCTGCGAGGCCTATGTAACCCCGGTGTCGCCCGAGGAGGTTGGAGTGGCCATGCTCTGGAGCGGCGAGAAGCAGGGGTCGGGAAATGGCTTCGAGACGTTGCTGTCGAGGTTCCCGACTCTCGTGGACCGGCTCGCCGGTCGGCCGATCACTTCGCGCGATTGCGGGGCTGGACCGCTCTACCACTTGGCGCGACGTTTCTACAGCGAACGAGTGGCCCTGGTGGGAGACGCCGCCGGTTACCTCGACGCCATCACCGGAGAGGGTCTGGCGGTGGGCTTTCAGCAGGCGAGGTCGCTGGTGGACGCCCTGGTGGCAGCGGATCTCGGGCTCTACGCGCGCGAGGCGCGACGGCTCGTAGCCTTTCCGTTTCTGCTCATCCGCGCCCTTCTGCTGGTCGAGCGCCGGCCCTGGTTGCGCCGCCGCCTCATTGCCGCGCTGGCCGCAGACCGGGATCTTTTCTCCAAGCTTTTGGCGATTCACGCCCGCCAGCTCGAGCCGGCCGATCTCGGAGTAGCCGGCGTTGCGAGACTGCTGGGTGGTCTGTTGACCGCGTCTTGATCCGTGGCTCCTGCTAACGGCACAGAAGCGTAGTCATTTGCAGTTCGCGTTGCGGTGCTCGTGCCCCTGCGCCGGCCGGTCGCTGGTAGCATGGGAATCTTCATCGATGGGCTGCGCGATCTACCTGCTCTCCGCCTTTGTTCTCGGAGGCGGTCTGTTGATCTTCTTCTTTCGCCGACGCCTCGAAGAAACCCGCGCCCGGGTCGCTGGCCTCGAGACCGAGTTGGCGATCCTGCGGCGCCGGATCGACTCCGGCGCGGCGGTGATCGAAGCAGGTGACATCAAGCCGGCCGAGTCTATTGTCGAGCCCTTTGCCTCGGAACGCGAACCCGTTGTAGAACCGGTGGCCCCTGTGACAACGGTCGAGTCCGAAGAGCTGGAGTCGACCCCCGGGCGATCAGAGCCTGCCGAGATCGAAGCTCCGGCGGTGAGCGAGGAACCGTTCGAAACGCCCGAGCCGGTCGCCGACTCCCCCCAGCGGCCACCGATTCGAATCGACTGGGAGCAGTGGATCGGTGTTCGCGGCGCGGCGCTTCTGGGGGGAATCGTCCTGGCGTTGGCGGCGGTCCTGTTTCTCAAGTTCTCGATCGAGCATGGGCTCATCCCACCGATCGTGCGGGTGGCCCTGGGTCTGATGACAGGTGTTGGCGCACTGGCCGCTTCCGAGGTCCTGCGAAAGAAAGAGTATTCGACCACCGCCAACTCATTGGCTGGCGCCGGCATCGTCATTCTCTATGCGTCCATCTGGGCGGCGCGTGCACTTTACGATCTCATCCCGATCGGTCTCGCGTTTGTCTTCATGATCCTCGTGACGCTTGTTTGCGGACTCCTGTCGTGGCGGCATCGATCTCTGGTGATCGCGGTTCTGGGTCTCGTGGGTGGTTTTGCCACCCCCTTGTTGCTCTCCACCGGATCCAACCGGCCGGTGGGTCTTTTTGGATACATCCTGCTGCTCGACGTAGGGCTCCTGACGCTCGCCCGCAAACAGCGCTGGCCGCTTCTGGCGGCCCTGGGTTTGGGAGGAACCGCGCTTTACCAGTTGTTGTGGATCTTCGGCCGGATGGAACCGGAGCAGGCGCTGTTGGGGTTGGCCGTTCTGGCCCTCTTTGGTCTCCTGTTCGCTGCCGTCGGCACAGCTGGCGAAGGGCGGGCAGAGAGAGCGGTCTGGCGGTTGACTTCGTGGGCCGGCGTGTTTCTGCCGTTTGTCTTCGCCGTCTATTTCGCCGGCCGGTCGACGCTCGACTTCGAGCTCTGGCAGCTGGGCTTGCTCCTGGCGATTCTCTCGCTGGCGGCGCTCGAACTGGGAAAGCGCCACGGCCAGCCGCTCTTGGGGACGGGCGCGGCGGCGGCTTGTGTGGGTGTGTTCTTGGTCTGGGTGGTCCGGACGAGGGTCTATTTGCAGATCGACAATTCTCTGGCGTGGGAAGCCGTGGGCGTTGCAATTGCCTTGAGCGTGGTCTTCCATCTTCGCGGGCTTCGAAACCCGGAAGAAGAAGCGCCGAGTAGGCTGGCGTCCGCAACGGCGTCAACGCTGCTCCAGTGGGCGGAGCCCGGTTTTGTCGCCGCCGCTGGCCTGCTCGTACCGCTCATTCTGGCGTCGGTGATCAACGGTACGTCTTTGTGGCCGTGGCTGACTGGGTGGCTGGCCATCGTCGCGCTTCTGGTCCATCAGGCGGGTGGCCCGGGGCGTGGCTACCGCTCGGTTGTCGCGGCGGTCGCCCTGGCGATCGGGTTCTTTCTTTTCTTTGCCGCCCACGGCTTGGCGCCGTTTTTTCCGTCGCCACCGGTCTTCTTTGGGCTCGCGGTCGCCGTGGCCGTTGGCTTCCAGTTTGTGGCGATCCAGCGAAGATCGACGGGAGTGAGCTTCGGAGCCGAGATCGCCGCGGCGGTTTTTCCGCTCATTCTGCTTCTCGGTCTGTCGACGATGGTCGAGCATCCAGCCCTCGGGCCAAAGGTCTTTCTCGCTACGACGCTGGTGCTGGCCTTTCTGGCGGTTCTGGCAGCCACACGTGGGCGCATGGGATTTCTCTACCCGGTCGCGGTCGGCTTGCTCGCCTTCTGTCACACGACCTGGGTCCAAGAGTACTTCCGCTGGGATGTGCCACCGCCGAACGCTCTGGGAATCCTGTTGGCGCTGGCGGCCGCTGGCGGCCTGCTGACCTTCTGGCCCTTTGTGGCCGGAAAGATGTTCGCGGGCGATCGCTGGGTCCTCTATGGGGCGGCGCTCGCCGCGCCCGCCTGGTTCTTCGCGCTCAGAAAGGTCTGGGTGAGCCGGTTCGGCGACGCCGCGATCGGAGCGCTGCCGATTCTCCTCGGGCTGATGGCTCTTGGTGCGTCGGTTCTGGCGCGTAAACAGTTTGGCGGTGATGGCGATGAGCCCGAGCGCCAGAGGAGCCTGGTTTGGTTTCTGGCCGTTGCGATGGGTTTTGTCACCCTGGCGATCCCACTCCAACTCGACAAAGAGTGGGTGACGATCGGGTGGGCGCTTCAGGGCTTGGCCATGACCCTGCTCTGG
>JAOTZA010000246.1 GCA_029861655.1 Acidobacteriota bacterium
CGATCTCGCAAGATGGCACTCGACTGCGCGCGCTTTCGTATCATGACCGGGAGGGCAACCTGACGCGATTCGAGTTCACCCGCTACCGTACGCTCGAAGGGCGCGAGGTGTTCGAGCCTCCGGCAACCCTGGAATGGCTCCAGTGAGACGAATCTGTACGGTCGGGATCGCGGTCCTGGCCCTCGCCGGCTCTCTGACCGCGGCTCCACAGGCTGAATCGGGGTCTTCGACATCTTCAAAATACCCGGCCGGCGAGCCTGTCGTCATCACGGGTACCGTCACCTCCTCTGACGGCAAGGCCCTCGCCGGTGTCGAGGTGGCGCTGACCGGTTACCGTAGGTCTTTTGATGTCTGGCGAGTACGCCGAACCAAGAAAGGCGAATACACGATCCTGGCGGTCAGCGGAGCCGACGGCCGGTTCGAGATCAGTTGGCGCTGGGACGATTTCTACAATCATTTCGAGCTCCGGGCAGGAATTGGGACCGAGGTACCAGAAGAGCCCGCCGAAGAGCTCGGCCGCTCGGAGGCCGGGCTACCGGAGTCGGCCGACACCTCCAAGTTCCTGGTCCTCGCGGAGGCCGATCTGTCGAAGCGGATTCGACACGGCAGCCCCGTGGTCTCCTCGCTCATCATCAAAGATACGGAACTGCTCGAAAGCTGGCAGGGTTTTCTGGGCACCCTGGAGAGCCGGGAGCAGCGGCGGGTCTACCAAGAGCTGGGGAAACCGGATAAGGTGCAAAACGTAGGCTTTTCTACCCACCGGGAAGTGGCTTGGTGGTACTTCGAGCGGGGGAAGGTTTACCGGTTTCGCGACGGCGAGATCGACTCGATCGAAGACTTCGAGCCGGTTCTGCCCAGCTCGTCGTAGCGAGCACCCAGAGGCGTATTCTCTTGAGTCAGCACCCAACGGCCGCGGCCGAAGCCGAGAAAACGGCGCCACCGAGCGCCTCTCGCTACCTCGATTTGATCGCGTCCAAACTCGCAGCGACCGAGGAGAGACTCGCCCAGCTCACCGCGTCCGATGTCCCGATTATCCGCGACGCCAGCGAGTACATCTTCTCGGGCGGCGGCAAACGGGTTCGCCCCGCGATGCTGCTTCTGTGCGCGCGGCTCCTCGGCCGCAATGGCGAGGCAGAGATCACCTACGCCGCGGTGGTCGAGATGATCCACAACGCCACGCTGATCCACGACGACATCATCGATCGCGCCACGATGCGCCGCGGCCGGGCAACGGTCAGCAAGGTGTGGGACAACAGCCGCACCGTCCTCTTAGGCGACTGGCTCTATACAAGGTCGATGCAAATGGCCTTGTCGCACGACAACCTCGAGGTGATTCGGCGCCTTTGCGACTCGATAGTACGCATGACCGAGGGCGAGTTGATGGCGCTCGACCGGCTCGGTTCCATCGATCTCGGTGTCCACGAGTACTTCGAGATCATCGACCGCAAGACCTCGAGGCTCTTTGCCGCGGCCTGCTCGATCCCGGCGCTGATCGCGCCAACTGACCCGAAAAGCGACGAGGCACTTTACGACTACGGCCACAACCTCGGGATCTGCTTTCAGCTAGTCGATGATCTACTCGATTTCACCGGCAGCGAGGCCGATCTTGGGAAGCCCGTGCACTCGGATCTGCGGGGCGGCAAGCTGACCCTGCCGCTCATCTTGGCGCTGCCCCGTATCGACGGGCGGCGAAGAACGGCGGTCGAGATGATCCTCGAAGACGGCGCGTTCGCGCGCGCCCAACCCGAAGAGATTCTTGAAATCGTCGAAACAGAGGGTACGTTGGAAGAAGTGCGCGAGATGGCGAGCAGCTACGCGGACCGCGCCTGCGCCGCGCTGGAGATCTTTCCCCCGTCAGAGACGGTTGACGCGCTCGAGTTCGCGCCAGAATCGGTCCTCCACCGACGGTCGTAAGGCCGGCGAACGGACACCAAAAACAACCCCACCAGGCGATGTTCGCTCCGTTATCCACGGAGCCGCCCGGACCGGGTCGGCCACCAGCACCTGGGCTCCGACGACCCTTCTCAGCGCGACGACCGTCACGTAGCGAAAGCGGCGCGGCTGCGGCGAGGTCCACTGTTCCAGGCCCGCCGCCTTGATCAGCACCTCATCCGGCCTGTCGAGCCGCGCGTCGGGGAGTTTGTCGCCGGTGAACACCAGCCCACTCACCGCTTCTCGGTCGGCGAACCGGAGTTCGAGAAAACCGGTTCGCTCCCGCCCAAAGTCGAAGGTTACCCAGAGCCCGAGTCCGCGGGGGTCCGGTTTTGCTCTTGGGAGCGAGAGCCAGCGACCCGCCGGATCGCCGATGCGGCCGCGGCGGGCCGGCACCGGCTGTCCCGGCAGCAGGAGATCGGTGCGAAGCGGGAGCTGGGGCCCCTCCTTGGGCCTGCCCCACCGCCCGGTGGGCGGCTCGCCCCACTCGCGGGCAAAAACGGCTCCGGGGAGCGGTGACCCGGGAAGCGAGAGTTCGGGCCGGAACTCTCGGACGACCTGCCACGATCTATCGCTGGCGATGTCGAGGGCGGGCTCGGTCGCAGCGCTGAGAGACAGCAGCAGCCCGCCGATGCCTCGGCCGCTCCGCAGTTCGACCACCAGGCGGTTGGTGCCGGTCGTCAGATAGCGGTCCACCCTGAAGACACTCAAGGGCTCACCGGGCTCGTAGATGCCCGAGCCGACCGCCTTGCCGTTGAGGGCGACCCCAAAAACTTCGTCACCGGAGACACGCAGAAAAGCCTCGGCCGAGCCCAGATCGGTCGACGCCGGGATCTCGAAGTCGCGGACGGCAGAAAAAGCCACGGCGCCGTCTTCGGGCTCGAGGTCGGGCGCCCAGATCCATCGAGCACCAGGCGTCGGCCCGCGGCCGGCACGGTAGTTGGGAAGCCCGACCTGCTCGATGGCGGCCAGAGCCAAAAGCCCCGGCAGCATCACCCAGAGCCATCGCCGTCCGTCGAGCATGGGCGGGATTGTATCGGCACAACGTTTTGATAGATTAGGATGTGCACCCCTCGGAAAGATCAGAAGCCGCCGGAGCCGTGGAGTCATCGGCAGCCAGGCGAGCCATTGTCGCCGCGATCCCTGCGCGCTACCACTCGACTCGACTGCCCGGTAAGGCCCTGCGACCGATCGCCGGTGTACCGATGATCGAGCGCGTCTACCGGCAAGTCGAGCAAGCTGAGGGTTTGGCGCGGATCGTGGTCTTGACCGACGACGAGCGGATCGTCGAGGCGGTCTCTCGTTTTGGGGGCGATGTCCAACTGACCCCCGATGATTGCGCTTCGGGAACCGACCGGATCGCCTGGGCCGCCGCCACCTGGCAGTCCTCTCGAAAAGACTCCAAAGACGCCCCTCGAAATGGGGCTCTCGAGGCGGCGGCAGTTGTCAACATCCAAGGCGATGAACCTCTGATCGACCCCATGGAGATCAGCCGAGTGGCCCGTCACCTCGCGGATCATCCCGAGGATCCCGTGGTCACCGTGGCCGCGCCCGGCACGGATGCCGATGCCGCCGACCCCGAGGTCGTCAAGGTCGTGCTCGATAGCCACGGGCACGCCCTGTATTTCAGCAGGGCTCCGATCCCCTTCTCCAGACAACCGGAAGCAACCGGCCTAACCCTTTGCCACCTGGGAATTTACGGCTATCAGAGGTCCGCTCTCCTGAAAATTGCCGCGGCCGAGCCCACCCCTCTGGAACAATGTGAATCACTCGAACAGCTACGCATGCTCGAAAACGGGATACCGATTCGAGTGCTCGAGAGCCCCCGCGGGTGGTGGGGGGTCGATACAATTGAAGACTTGGAGCGTGTCGAGGAGATTCTGCGCCGGGAAGACGGCAGCGGACTCGCCGGGGCGGGGACACGCGATGAGAATGACTGAGCATGCCACGAACCGGCGCCCTGCTCGAGACAGTGGAACCTGCTAGAGACGGAGCAACAATATGGCGACAAAATTCATCTTCATCACTGGTGGCGTAATCTCGTCTCTTGGCAAGGGCGTCGCTGCGTCCTCGGTCGGGGCCATTCTCGAATCCCGAGGTTTCTCGGTCACGCTGATGAAATTCGATCCCTACGTAAACGTCGATCCTGGGACGATGTCGCCCTACCAGCACGGAGAGGTGTTTGTGACCGAGGACGGTGCCGAGACCGATCTCGATCTCGGCCACTACGAGCGATTTACCTCCTCGGTCACTTCGAAACACCACAACTACACGACCGGCAAGATCTACGAAGCCGTGATCAACAAAGAGCGCCGTGGCGACTATCTCGGCAAGACCGTTCAGGTCATCCCCCACGTCACCGACGAGATCAAGGATGCCATGCGCCGCCTCGAAGACGAGGTAGACGTCGTGATCATCGAGATCGGCGGCACCGTCGGCGACATCGAGTCGCTCCCCTTCATGGAGGCCATCCGCCAGCTCCGTCTTGACCTGGGCAAGAACAACGTCGCCAACGTCCACCTGACTCTCGTACCGTTCATCCCCACCGCCGACGAGCTCAAGACCAAACCCACGCAGCATTCGGTACGCGAGCTTCGGGCCATCGGCATCCAGCCAGACATCCTCCTGTGCCGTTGCGATCGCATGCTTCCCGATGAGGTGCGCAAAAAGATCGCGCTGTTCTGCAACGTCGCCCCGGACCACGTCATCGCGGCCCGCGACGTCGACACGATCTACGAAGTACCGCTGGCCTTCCTCCACGAGGGTCTCGACGAGATTCTGCTCGAGATCCTCAACCTGCCGAACTACCCACGCGACATCTCACTCTGGGAGCAGCTGGTCGCAAAACAGAAGAGCCCGCAGCACCATGTTCGGATAGGCATCGTCGGCAAGTACGTCGAGCTACCGGACGCCTATAAGAGTCTCAATGAAGCGCTGATCCACGGCGGCATTGCCAACAATGCCAAGGTAGAGCTCGTCTACATCGACTCCGAAGAAGTCGAAAGCGGAAACTACCCGCGCG
>JAOTZA010000023.1 GCA_029861655.1 Acidobacteriota bacterium
GCCACGAGCTGCCCGACCCGTTCACCGTGATGGCGACCCAGAACCCGCTCGAACACGTCGGCACGTTCCCGCTTCCCGAGTCGCAACTCGATCGTTTCTTGATGTCGTTAAAGCTCGGCTACCCACCGCGCGACGAGGAGCGGTCGCTGCTTCTCTCGGGCGGCGTTCAGAACCTGTTGCGCGAGATCGAGCCGGTGGTGAGCGCCGAGGAGATCCGCGAGCTGCAGCGGCGGGCTGAGCAGATCAAGGTGACCGAAAAACTGGCCGACTACGCGCTCTCGCTCGCCGAGGCGACCCGCAGCTCGCAGCAGTTGCTGTTGGGGATCTCGACACGCGGAGTGCAGGGTTTGCTCTCGGCCACCAGGGCTCTGGCTCTGTGCGAAGGCCGGGACTTCGCCGTGCCCGACGACGTCCAGCGCCTCGCTCCCGCTGTTCTGTCGCACCGAATTGCCCTCAAGGTCGGCAGCTCGAGCCTCGCCGTGCGCCGCGAGGCGATTCGCAAGATCGTCCACGAGACACCCGTACCGGCCTAGTACCCGAGGCCCCAAGTACGGAAACGTATCAGCGGCCCATGCATTTCCTCCGGCGGCGTTGTGCTCCCTGCGACATAGCTACGGCTATGTCTCGGTCGCGCGCTTTGCCGGCTGGGCGCCTGAACCTCCGCTACGTTTCCGGACTTGGGGTCTCGGGCACCAGGCCGGCCGCCCTGGTCGAACCCATCGCGGAGTTCGAGTTGTGAGACGAACACCTCTAACCTTCGAGCGTGTGCGCATTACCCGGGTGGGCGTGGGGTATCTGCTGGTCACCGTGATTGTCGCGATCGCGGCTGTCAACACTGGCAACAACGCTCTGTTTCTGATCGAAGGTGGACTGCTTTCGCTGCTGGCTGTGAGCGGTGTGGCTTCGCGCCGAAATCTGCGGTTCCTCGACGTCCGGCTCGGCAGAACAGTCGAGGTCCACGCTCGGCAGCCGTTTTCGATCGCCTTTGATATCGAGAATCGCGACCGCTGGTTGGCAAGGCGTTTTCTCGAGGTGACGGGACCGCCCTCGGTTCAACCGTTGGTCCTGCCGTACATTGGCACCAGGCGGGTTCGCCGGGATCGGTTGCACTTCGGCTTCGAACGCCGAGGGATCCACCGGATTCCGGCGTTGCGGGTGTCTTCGATCTTTCCGTTGGGTCTCTTCCTCAAGGGAATGCGCGCGCATACCGACCTCGAGGTTCTCGTCTACCCGGAGATCCTGCCCCTTGATGATCCGTTCCGCCTGGCGCTCGGGCAGGCCGGTGAGGAGGCAGTGCCGCGCAAGGGCTCGGGTCACGACTTGTACGCGCTACGACTCTTCCGGCCGGGTGACGATCCCCGGGGCATCCACTGGAAACGAACCGCGCGTACCGGTGAAATGGTCTTTATGGAGCGCGAGGCCGAGGAGGGAAGGCGTCTATCGATCCTGCTCGACAACGCGATCGGTCCGTTCGGGGACCGGGAGAGCGAGGAGCGGTTCGAGCACTTGGTGAGCGAGGCTGCTAGCGCTGCGGTCGATTTCATGGAGAGCGGTTTCGAAGTCTCGCTCACCACCCGCTCGGGCAGCGTGCACTCGGGTCGCGGTTCTGCCCACCGCAGACGGCTGCTGGAGATGCTGGCCCTGCTGCCGGTTCTGGACTTCGACCCGTCGCCCCTCGTTGCCGATGTCTCCGAGGGTGAGGCGGACCGCGAGCTGCGGTTGGGCGCTGGTCAACCACGGGCGGCCACGGGATGACATTTCGCCACCAGAAACGAATGCTCCTCGGCTCACTGGCGCTGCTGGCTCCGCTGCCCCTGCCGTTCAACGAGGTCGTAGGGTGGGCAGAGGTCGCCGCCTATTCCATGGCGGTATGCCTGTTTCTGTTTCGCACCGAAAGCGGCAAATACGACGTGCTCCCGAACTGGGTGCTCAATGTTCTGGGGCTCGCCTATCTGCCCTTTTTGATCCTTGAATTGCGGCACGTGATCTTCGGCCAGGTGTTGCACAGTGTCGTCCACCTGGTTCTCTACACGCTCTCGATCAAGTTGTTCGCGCTGCGAACCGAAAAGGACAAATGGCAGGTTTTTTTGGCAACGTTTTTTCTTTTTGTGGCCTCCATGGGCTCGAGTGTCCACCCCGCATCGCTTCTGTACTTGGCCGGTTTCTTGGGGTTGGCTATTCACACCCTCGTTCGGTTTGCAGGGTTCGAGATCCTCGGCCGACCCGGCGCCCCCAGCCGTCGACACCGGCCGGTCCCGGTGCGCGGCTTCACCACTTCGACCGCCGTTCTGGTGGTCGTCGGGGCGATTCCGTTCTTTGTCCTTTTCCCTCGTCTGCGCCAGCCGTACATCCTCGGCAGCGTCGCGGTCCCGGGGGCCTCCACGCAGAGCACGGGCTTTGACGATAGTTTCGGGCTCAACACCATCGGGAGAACGGTTCTGGGTAACAGAGTGGCGCTCAGGTACCGTCACTACGGCGAACCGGCTCCCTGGAGCGTGCCTCGCTTCAAGGCCGCCACCTACTCTCGATTCGACGGGTCCCAGTGGCGGCGGACGTCGGCTCACGGCGGCCGCGAAGACCGACGCACCGATGGGTTTTTCCATTTGGTCGACGAGCGGCCGCGCTGGTGGATGGATCTCTGGCTACCGAGCCAGATGGGAGCCGGGTTGGTGCTCCCGGTCGAAACAACGTTTATCGCGGCGGATGCACCGTTTCTTTTTGTCGCCGAAGACGGTGTGGTGAGTCTGCCCTCGGAAGGCGGTGGCACCGTGGCCTACCGGGCCGGTCTCGGCGCCCGAGCGGTTCTCGAGCCCGACCGTGCGAGAGCGAAACGAGAGATCGAGCTCGACCCGGGTGGGATCACCCCGCGGATCGCCGAGCTGGCGGCGGAAGTGATGGGGGTGGGAAGCGCCAAGGAGCGCGTTGAACGTCTCGAAGACTACTTGCGCAGTGACACGTTTACCTACACGCTCGATGTTGGCAACTTGAGCGGGGAAGCTCCGATCGAGCGTTTTCTCTTCGAGAGCCGCCGGGGGTACTGTGAGTACTTCGCGACATCGATGATTCTGATGCTTCGCTCGCAGGGCATCCCGGCGCGGTTGGTGGCTGGCTTTGTGGGCGCCGAAAGGAACTCGATAGAGGATTACTTCATTGTCCGGGAGAGCAACGCGCATGCTTGGGTGGAGGCCGACGTTCCGGGGCGGGGCTGGACGCTTCTCGACCCGACGCCCGGCGTGCGCGGCGAGGTGAGCACGCGGAGCAAGGGGATGTCGCTTCTGAGTCAGGCGTATGACTATCTAGTGTTTCGATGGGATCGATATGTCCTGACCTATGGCTTTTCCGATCAGGTGGGTCTTTTTACGCGCTTTCGCACCGCCTGGCGCGAGTGGTGGAGGCAGTTCAAGCCGGACGGTCCGGATATCGAGACTCCGCAGACGCGTCCGCAAAACACCGAGCCCAGGGTCGAGCCGCTGGAAAACGACCTGGAGCTCGAGATCGATTGGCTGCGGCTGATGCCGCTCGGAGGGCTGCTGGGTCTTTTCGTCCTGTGGCTTTACTTCCGCCGCCCACCCGACCCGGTCCGGGCCTACGAAGTCCTGAGGCGGGCGCTGGACCGTGGCGGCGATCCACCGGCGCCCTCGACTCCGCCATTGGAGATCGCCAACCGTTTGGTGAAGCGCTATCCCGCTGCGGCCTATGACACCAGCAGGATCATGGATCTCTACCTGCAAGACAGCTTCGAGGGCAAGACCCTGGACGGGGAAGAGCTTCTCGAGCTCCAGGACCGCCTGCGCCAGGCGCGACGAAAGTTCAGGAAGACGGCATAGGGGCAGCGCTTGCCTTGCCTATGGCAGTGACCCGCACGGGCGGCCCTCGGCCCTAACCGGGCTTTGGCACGACCCGGACGAACCGAGCCTGCGCCATGAGCGGCTGGGTCGTTTCTTCGACTTCGTTAGCTAGGCGAAGGGCATCGAGCCCTGAGCCGGTCATGGGTCGGATCGTCAGCCGGTTTCCCTGGTCGTTGACGATCTCGACATCCGGTCCCTCGTTACCGAACATTTGCTCGATCGACGAGCCCTCTTTGCGCTTCTCGACTTCGATGCGGACCTCGGGAAGAGCGACCATCAAGGTCCGGCCGTGGCGGAAGACCGGCTGCAGTGCTCCGGTCTTTTCGAGCCGGGTACGAAGACCCTGCCTCACGTCCTTCTTGTAGGCAAGGTGGAGTTTACGGCGCAGGCGGGTGGTCTTGCCCGTTTCCTCGGTTTCCTCGAGGACCGCCTCGATCTCTTCCCTCAACGCCGTCGATTCGATCCTGTCGAGGTCGATCGCTACGTGTTTCGTGTCGAACTCGAGCGCAATCCGCTTGCCGCCCACATAGTAGTAGAGGTCTTCGTTCATTCGCGCCGTGCCGCCCGCAGAGCGGCGTAGACGTTCAACCGACCGTGGCCCACGAGCCGTTTGCCACCGGGGAGGGGGTCGGTGGTCTCGTTGAGGATCTCTCGAACCCGGTACTCATCCAGGGTTGGTTTGACCGACAGGATCAGCGCGGCTGCGGCCGCAACGTGAGGGGCCGCCGAGGAGGTTCCGTTGAAATCCGGGGTGACGAGTCCCGAACTGTATCCGCGGTTGCCACGGATGTCGGTGGCGCGGATCGAGACACCGGGCGCCATCAGGTCCAACGCATCGCCGAAGTTACTGCCCCACCAGTTCTCTCCGTCCTCGGAGGTCCTGGTCTTGCGTTTGTCCCACTGGTTGGAGGCCCCAACGGTCATCATTTCCGGCAGGTTTCCGGGGAAGTCGACCTCGGCCTGATCGTTCCCTGCGGCGATGACGATGACCGCTCCCTTGCCGGCGCGGCCCCGGGTGCGGGCTCGCTCGAAGGCGCGGCTAATGACGTCGGCCGGGTGGCCACCGCCCCAGGAGTTCGACAGGACATCGCTCTTGGCGTCGTCCCAGCACCAGTCGATGGCGTCGGCGGTTTCGAAGTCGTCGAAGATCCAGAACCCCTGGCTGTCGCTCTTGGCAATGCGGGCAGCGACGAGACGAACACCGCGTGCCAGCCCGCGCGTCTGCTTGCGTTTACCGACGACAATGCCGGCGCAGGCGGTTCCGTGAGCGTCGTTACCGTTGGGCCGTGCGTGGTCGTTGCCGTCTACGAAGTCGGCTTCGGCGGCCACGGAATCTCGGAGGTGCGGATGGAGCGTGTCTACACCTTCGTCGAGCACCGCGACTCGCACGGCGGAATCGCCTTCGGTGATGGTCCAGGCGGCCAGAGCATGGACGTCGGCTCCGATCACTCCGGGGCTGCCTGGGTTGTCGAGCGCCCACTGGGACGAGGCGTGGCGGGACGACTGGCCTGGTCGTTGGACGACGCGCAGGAAGTTCGGATGGGCCGCCCCGACGTTTCCACGCTCTTGCAGCGCCCGAGCGCCGGCGAAGGCGGCCACAATGCCGTCGCCGGAGTCGTCGGGAGCCTTCATGAGCACCTTGCCATGCCGTCCTTCGCGGACGATCTCCATGCCATGGTGCGACCGCATCCAGCGCACCTCCGAAACGCGCGCGCCGTCGATGGCGACGGTCTCGGTAGGCACGACGGTTGTGCCGACGGTGGCGGTGGGAGCGATCAAGGTGGTCGCCTCCGAAAGTTTCCGAAAACGTGTCGACAGCCGTTTGGCCTGTCTTTTCATCGTCCGCGTCAGCGCTCCACCCAGGGCCTGGGGCTTGTGGATCGCGCGACGCGCCGCGAGGCTCCGGCCCCGCTTTTTCTGCACGGTCTCGAAGACGCCCGTAAACCGGACTCTACGCAGCTTGCCCTCCGAGTAGTACTCGAGATACCTCATCGCGCTCCCTCCTTCGGCAGAGAATTCGAAATTGCGGCGACCGCCGCAAGGCGGCGGGAACTTTCTTTAGTAGGCGTTATGCCAAAGGCCGTGGCGTAGCGTCATCCAGAGGATCTTGACGTCGAGAGCCAGGGACCAGTTCTCGATGTAGTAAAGGTCGTACTGGATTCGTTTGCGGATCGAGGTGTTGCCACGCCAGCCGTGGACCTGGGCCCAACCGGTGATGCCGGACTTGACGCGGTGGCGCACCATGTACTGCGGGATCTTGCCCTTGAACTCGCGGACAAAAGCCGGGCGTTCGGGACGCGGCCCGACGATCGACATGTCGCCCATCAACACGTTGATGAGCTGCGGCAGCTCATCCAGCGACCAGCGGCGTAGAAGCGAACCGACGAAGGTGCGGCGGGGGTCGTCTTTGATCGCCCATACGGGGCCGGTGGTCGCCTCGGCGTTGACTCGCATCGAGCGCAGCTTGAGGATCCAGAATGAGCGCCCGTCGAGCCCCATCCGCTCCTGGCGGTAGAAGATCGGCCCGTGGTCCTCGATCCAGATGGCGAGCGCCACGAGTGGTAGAAACGGTAATAGTCCAACCAAAGCGATGAGAGCGATAGCAATATCCATGGCGCGTTTGATCAGGCTCGACCAGCCGCGCATCGGCACCTGGCTGAGATTGATGACCGGGGTGCCGTCGAGGTCCTCGAAGACCGCCTTCAATGTGGCGTACTGCAGGATGTCGGGGACCATCTTCACCTCGACGCACTCGCTGCCAACGGCGCGTAGGACATCCATCGTCTTGGCGTGCGCTTCGAGCGGCAGCGCCAGATAGACCTGATCGACGCTCTCCTGCGAGATCAGCTCCTCCATGTCGGCGGTCGTACCGAGCACTGAGACACCCTCGTAGCAAGCGTCGGCCTTGGCCGGATCGTCGTCTACAAAGCCGACCACCCGAAAGCCGAGCTCCTGATGGGAGTGGAGCTTGGCCGCGACTTCGCGGCCCAACACACCGGCGCCGGCGATCAAGATACGTTGGAGGTTTCTGCCTTGAAGACGGATGTGACGGAGGTAGGCGCGGATGACGGTGCGCGCGAAGACCAGGAGGACGAGATCGAGAAGTGTAAAGAGCGCCAGAAACGAACGACTGAAGTTGAGCGGCTCCATGCCGGTGCCGTCCGGGCGAGGTACGTCGAAACGGAGCCAGGTGATGAGGCCCATCAAAAGAACGAGTCCGAGAACCACCGCCACTAACATGGTGAGCGCCTCGTCCACGCCGCTGCGGTTGCGGCGGGCCTGGTAGAGGCCGTGGAAGTGGAAGACCACCACCCACACGATCAGTACAATCGGCAGCAGCAGCAGGTAGTAGCGAAAGTCGGGAAGGTGGTCCTTTGTGAACGGGATCCAATCGGTCTTGAACCGAATCTGCCACGCGACGATGAAGGCCAGGCAAGTGGCCAGCAAATCGCCCCGCAGGTACATCCCGGTCGTGAGACGGTAACGTTGACTGATCAACGGGCGGAAATCTCCGTGGCTGCCTATGCTACCGGTGCTACGTTGTTGCGAGAAGCTCTCTCAGTTGGCGATCGAATCTCTCGACGGAAAATGTCTCGGCGCGTTCTCTCAGGTTCAACAAATTGAACCGCAATCCGCGACATTTGTCAATTGCCGCAACCAGCGGCTCGGCTTCGTCCATCCCTTTGCGATCCGCTGCCTCTCTCGCTTGATAAAGCACACCATGGACGCCGTCGGTGACGATGTCCAACACGCCGCCCCGTCCGAGGGCGACCACCGGGCAACCGCAGGCGAGAGCCTCGACGGTGGAGATCCCGAAATCCTCGACTCCGGGCTGCAAGAAGCAGGTGGCTCCGCGGTAGAGCCGCCGCAGCTCTTCTGCATCCACGTGGCCCACAAAGCGCACTTGGTCGCCGCTCAGTCGCGCTAGCCTGTTGCGCTCGGGTCCTCCGCCGACCAGTCGCAACTCGAGACCGAGGCGGTGACAGGCTTCGATGGCGAGGTCTATCCGCTTGTAGGGGGCCATCGACACGACCAGCGCGTATTGGCCTCGTTCAGCGGTCTTCTTTGGCGGGTTGCCGCCTGCTTCATCGGGTCGAAAGAACTCGGTGTCGACCGGTGGGTGGATGACCAGAGCGTCGCGTCCGTAGTAGCGCTTGATGCGCCCTGCGACAAAGGTCGAGTTGGCGACGAACTGATCCACGCGGTCGGCGGTTTCGACGTCCCATTTGCGCAGCCGCGACAGGACGCGGCCTCGCACCCAGGCGACCGGTCCGCTCTGCTTCGGGAAGTACGCCTTCTCCTGATCCCAGGCGTAACGCACCGGGGTGTGGCAATAGCAGATGTGGCGCGCGTCGTCCCTCGGTACGGCTCCCTTGGCGACGCAATGACTCGATGAAAAGATCAGGTCGTACTCGGAAAGGTCGAGGCTCTCGATGGCGCTGGAGAAAAAGGGCAGGTATCGCCGGTAGTGCTGCTCGAGCAGCGGCGCCCGCTGGAGGTAGGTCGAGTGAATTGGATGGCTCTCGAGCTCCGCGCTGACGCTCCCCGGAAAGTGGAAAAGAGTGTAGATTGGTGCGCTGCGGAAAACCCGTGCAATTCGCTCGAGGACCTTCTCGCCGCCTCGCATCCCGGTCAGCCAGTCGTGGACCAACGCGACGCGCGGAGTGTCGGTTGCGCTCATCCGTTACGGTCCACTAAGGGCTCAGGGTCTGGAGATACTTCTCGCGGGTCAGCTCGGCGGTGCGGCGCCAGGAGAAATCCTGCGCTCGCCGTTTTCCCAGCTTACGCAGGGCTTCACGGTGCTCGCGGTCGCCCATGCAGTGGGCAATGGCGTTGGCGATTTCCTCGATGTCCAAGGGGTTGACCAGATCGGCGTAGCCTTCCGCGACCTCCTTGAGCGCGGAAGTATTCGAGGTGATGACCGCGACGCCGCTCGCCATCGCCTCGACGACCGGCAGGCCGAAGCCCTCATAGAGAGTGGGGTAGAGAAACAGATCCGCGCCCTGGTAGATCGCCGGCAATTCATCATCGGACACGTGACCCACCAGATGCACCCGGTCAGCGATGCCGAGCTGCTCGGCGCGCTGGCGGATCTTGAAGTCTCGCCCGGTGCGATCGCCGACGCACACTAGATTGGCATCGAAGTCACGGATCGCCAGCGAGCGAGCGAAAGCCTTGACGACTCCGTTGAGGTTCTTGTGGGGCTTGGGGTTGCCGACGAACAGTATGTAGGGCTTCTCGATGCCGAGGCTTTCGAGAACGTTCTTCTCCTTTGCGGCATCCACTTCGCCGCGGAAACGCTCCGAAACCCCGGGATAAACGACTTTGATCTTCTCGCCGGTCACCTCGAAATACTCCACTAAGTCGGCCTTTGTATTCTGAGAATCAGCAAGGATGTGATCTCCGCGTTGGAGACTGCGCCGGATCATGCGCTGGGCGTAGAAGTAGGCGAGCGAGTTGGGTAGGAACTCCGGGTAGAGGAGATGGATGATGTCGTGGATAGTGACTACCGCTTTGCACGGGACGACCCAGGGGAGAACGTAGTGCGTCGAGTGGTAGAGGTCGAGCTTGAGACGGAAAAGCCGCCAAGAGAGATCGACCAGCTCGCGCACGCCATAGGGGCGAGCTCTCTCGGTCACGACTTTGAAGTTGTCCGGCAGGTCGGGGAACTGCAAGTGATCCTGGGGTGCCAGGAGCAGCACATAGCTGTTGTCACGATCGATTTCCGTCAGCCCTTGGATCAAGTGACGGATGTAGGTGCCGATACCGAAGTCGTTCAGCTTGCGGCCGTCGATGCCGATGGTGTGTCCCATGATTAAGGTGACAGGATACTGAAGATCTCCTCCATTTGGCACGCGGATTTGCTCCACTCGAACCGGGAGATGTGTTGGAGACCGGACTCCGAAACCTCGAGCGCGAAAGCGGGCTCATTGAGCACCTTGCGGATCACATCGGCCAGTTGGCCGGCGTCCTGGGGGTCCACCAGAAGGCCGCCGTCGCCGACCACTTCAGGGAGGCTCGAGGTGTCGGCGGCAATCGTCGGAATGCCGCAGGCCATTGCCTCTGCGGCGGGTAGGCCGAATCCCTCGTAGAGTGACGGCAGCACAAAGACCCGTGCCGCCTGGAAAAGTCGCACCAGCCGATCCCGCTGCATCGCGCCAAGATGGATGATTCCGGACGATTCCAGGCGCCGGACCCGGCGCATAAGGGAGCGGCTCCTCCAACCCTCCGGCCCGGCGAGCACCAGAGGTGGGGTCGAAGCGTCTTCGTGGCGGAGCGCTTCCCAGGCATCGAGAAGCAGTGGCAGGTTCTTGCGCGGCTCGAAGGTAGAGGCAAAAAAGACAAAGCCTTCGGGGCAACCGATCTCTGCCCGTGTAGCTTCGATCTCTTCTTCCGTGCCAGGTACGAATTCGGGGTCCACACCGGGGTAGACCACCTCGAGCTTCCCCGAGCTCTCCGGGAACTGTTTTCTCAGGTCGTCGGCGGTGGATCTAGAGTCCGCGAGCACCCGGCTTGCCCGCCGGAGTGTGGAATCGAGAAACGGAAGGATGGTCAATCTCACCTTGAGTTGATGGGTCTCTGGCATTAGGACGGGTGTCAGGTCATGAACCGTGACCACGCCGGGAACCTCAAGACGCGGTGGCAGGGTGAAGAGGGGTGACCAGAAGATGTCTATTTCGCGACTCTCGATCCGCCGAGGCAGCGAGAACTGTTGCCAGAGCAAGCCAAGTGGCGCGTCCGCTGTGTCCACTTCGACACCGATCCGTGCGAGCTCCTCTTGCGCGTTGACGACCACCGGGCGGTGGGCCATACCGAGACAGCGAACGTGTTCGCGGCCGGCCAGCTGGCGGAGCATCGCCAGAGTGAAGAAGCCGACACCGCTCATCCCGCCCACCAGCGAGCGCAGGTCGACGCCCACCAGCGGCGCGGAGAGGCTGGGGGCTTCACGGACCGCGCTTGCCTCGGCTGTCATCAACTTCTTTCTGCAGTCCCGGTGCCGGAGGCCGTCGTCAGTGTAGTGGCGGCCGTCATTCCGGCTGCCTGGCGCCATACGGCCTCGGTTTGGCGCGCGGCGCGCGACCAGCTCAATTCCGTGATCCGCCGGAGTCCGCGCTCGACCAGATCTTGACGCAGTTCTCGATCGAAGAGGGCCCGTTCCACGGCGTCTGCGAGGGCGGCGGGATCGTCGTCGGGAGCAAAAAGAGCCGCGCCATCGGTCACTTCCCGAAGCACCGGTATGTCGCTCGCTACCAGCGGCACTCCAGCCCACAGCGCCTCGACGGCCGGCAGACCAAAGCCCTCGTAGTGTGAGGGGAAGATCACGGCTTGCGCCGAGCGGAAAAGTGCCGCCAGCTCGGGATCTTCGACATAGCCGAGATGATGCGCCCAGCCGGCCTTTTCGGCAGCTTCGACTTGACGCTGGAGCACGTCGGTCTTCCAACCATAGCGACCGCAGAGCACCAGGTCCGGGCATTGGGAGAGCCTCTGGCGCAGAATTCTCCAAGCCTGGAGAAGGGTACCGACGTTCTTTCGCGGCTCGATCGTTCCGACGTGAAGAGCGTACCGGGACGGCAAACCCTGCGGCAGCCGGCCGGGCTCGACAGTCGAGAGTTGACCGGGGCCGTGATGGACCACCGTGACTCGCGCCGGATCGACATAGCCGAAGGCTGCGAGCTCGTCGCGTACCGCGCCGCTGACGCTGATGATGCGGCTCGACTCTCGCACCGAGTGCTCGAATTTATCGGCCAGGTCGTTCAAAGTTTCCTGGCGCAACGCCCATGGAAAGCGGCGAAAGCCCAAGTCGTGGACGGTCGATACGCGGGCTCCGGCGGCGAGGCGGAAGCGACGAGGCAGAAAGTAGTTGGGTGCGAAGAGCACCCTGTTGCGGTCGGCTGCGATCAAAAGCGGCTCCAGGCGGCGCAGGATACGCGTGATCCAACCGGCGGGAAGCAGGAACCGCTCGGGTACCGCGTAGGAGATGGTCTCGATGGCCGGCCCTTGGGGCAACTCGACCGTCGGCTTTGGTAGATCGGGGCTTTCGATGACCGAGGGCCCGTAGAGGCGGACCCTGATGTCCCGGTGGTCGGCCAGATGTTCGAGAAGTCGATAAAGGTACCAGCCGATTCCGGTCAGCGGCTCCCAGAAGGCCGAGACCTCGACCGCCACCGTCAGTCGCGGCTCGCGCCGTCGTTGGAGAACCGTCCGAATGGTAGACGTGAGCCATCCGAAGGAGTCCGCGAGGCGCCGGGGGCGAAACCGGCCGGCGAGACCGCGGAGACGGGACTCGATGTTGGCCACCGTCCAATGCCAGCCGCGAGTCGTTCGTGGAAACCGCCGCGCCAGGGCGCGGCGGAGGTGCACGTGGAGCGGGTACTCCTCGGTCTGGGGTCGGTTGGACGGCGGCACGCGAATGGATCCCGAATCCTGGCGGAAAGCCCTTTGGAGGTGGCGTTCCGGGACCTTACGATGGTATCTCACCAGCCAATCCCTTGAGCGGGCCGTAGAGGCTCAGGCGACCTGGGTCTTCACTGAGGTGTCGCGGGGAGGCCGGGCCGGAGGGCTCCCGTGGCAAGCAGGCTTTGCGAGCACCACGGGAAACCGGCCCGCAGCCGGGGCCCCGCGACGAGCTCGGGAAAGAGTACTGTCCGTTGACACTCCGGTCCATAGGCCATAGCCTTGTCGCCGCAGCCTTTGGAGCCGCGAGCTGGGGTTGGCGCGATGGAGATCCGCCTCGACAAGATCGGAGACGATCCGTATCCGTGGCGGGAGTCGCGGACGATTTCAGCGGAGAGCCTCCAGCGGAGGCAGCTCGTCGGTTTGAGCAATGTCTCCTGGGGTGGCGCGGTCACACCGATCTCCTCCGGTTTTCTTTTTTCCGCACAACTCGAGTACAAGCAAGAACTGTCATGCCCGCGTTGTCTGAAAACGAGTTGGACTCCCGTTACCGCGGATGTGGAACTGCTGCTTGTGGCGGCGAGCGAAGAGCCGTTGGAAGGCGAACTGGGGCTGCGGGAAGAAGACCTGAGCGTGATCTTTGTGGAGGGAGAAGTTCTGGATACCGAGCCGATCCTGCTGGAGCAACTACAACTCAACGTCCCGATGCGACAGCTGTGCCGGCCGGACTGCGCCGGTCTCTGTCCGTCGTGTGGCGCCGACCTGAACAAAGCGGCCTGCAAATGCGACACCGAGCAGGGGGACCCGCGTTGGGCCGATCTAGCAGCGCTACGAGACAAGCTGGCTGAGTAACAACGACCGAATCGAAAACAGACGAAAAAGAACGAGGTTAAAGATATGGCGAATCCAAAACGACGACATTCCAAGGCGCGCCGCGATCGACGACGTACGCACGATGCGCTGACAACGCCGCCGACGGCGACCTGCGACAACTGCGGCGAAGCCAAGATGCCGCATCGCGCTTGCCCGCACTGCGGGCACTACCGCGGCCGCGAAGTCATCGAGGGTAAGGAGTCGCTGTAGCCGGAATTCGCCCTGTGGTGAGGCGAGCCTTCGTTATTCGTGAACCGGCGAGCAGATCTCCATAAAATGCCGTCGGTCTCATGGATAACGAAGGCTCACTGATGTGAGCATCCGGATCGCGGTAGACGCCATGGGGGGTGACCACGCGCCGGCGACGGTGGTGGAGGGGGCGCTGCAGGCGGTAGCGGCCGGCGCTAGCGTAATCCTCGTGGGACGGGAGCAGATGATCGCGGTGGAGCTCGCCCGGCGCGGTGAGATCTCGACGGGGGAAAACTCGCGCATCGAAATCGCCGAGGCTCCCGAAGTCGTGGAGATGGACGAACCGGCGATGACACCCATCCGGGTCAAGCGTCGTTCGTCTGTGCGTCTGGCGGCGGAGCTCGTCCGTGACGGAAAAGCCCAGGCCCTTCTTAGCTTCGGCAACACGGGCGCCGCGCTAGCCTGTGGAAAACTGGTGCTCGGTGCGCTTCCCGGGGTCGATCGACCGGCGCTGGCGGCGGTCTTTCCGAGCCGCGAGGGGCGCACGGTGCTGCTCGATGTTGGAGCCAACGTGGATTCACGGCCGGCGCACCTACGCCAGTTCGCCGTCATGGGCCATTTCTATGCTCAGGAGATTCTGGGCAAAGAGTCGCCACGCGTCGGACTGTTGTCGGTGGGTGAAGAGGACGAGAAGGGCTCCGGCATTACCCGCAAGGTCTTCCGGCTGATGAAGAACATGGGGCTCAACTTTGTCGGCAACGTCGAGGGAAGCGACCTTTTCTCCGGCTCGGTAGACGTCATCGTGTGCGATGGGTTTGTCGGCAATGTGGTGCTCAAGGCCTCCGAGTCCGTTGCCGACCTCTTTGGCGACATGCTCGAGGAAGAGCTCGCTAACAGCATTCGGAGCCGGCTCGGAGCACTCTTTGCGCGGCCCGCGCTGTCTAGGTTCACGACCGGTATCGATCACCGGGAAACCGGAGCGGTACCGCTACTGGGTGTCCAGGGGGGCTGTTTTGTCGGCCACGGGCACTCGGGTCCCAAGGCGGTGCGTCACGCCATTCGGGAGGCGGTCGACTTTTGCGCGGCCGGTCTGCACAGTAAGATCCGCGTCAAGATGGAAGAGTTGCATTCCGAAGAGCACCGGATTCTCAGTCCGGAGGAGGCCGCGTCATGAGAGCGCGAATTACCGGCACCGGTAGATCGGTACCCGAGAAAGTCCTGACCAACGCCGATTTCGAAAAGATGGTCGACACGACCGACGAGTGGATCACGACTCGTACAGGGATCAAGGAGCGGCACATCGCCACTGAAGACGAGGCGCTCTCGGACTTCGCGATTCCGGCTGCCAAAGCAGCGCTCGAGATGGCCGGAGTCGCGGGTGAGCAAGTCGACCTGGTCATCGTGGCGACGGTGACTTCGGACCGGACCTTCCCAGCGACGTCGAGCATCGTCCAGGACGCGATCGGCGCCAAGGGCGCGGCAGCTTTTGATCTGTCGGCCGCCTGCACCGGTTTTATCTACGGTCTGGGTGTTGCCCAGCACATGATCGCCGGAGGCGCCGCGCGCAACGCGGTCATCGTTGGCGGAGAAGTGCTGTCGAAGATCGTCGACTACAGCGAGCGCGCGACGGCGGTTCTTTTCGGCGACGGAGCCGGGGCGGTGGTTTTGAGCGCCGTTGCGGAAGATGATGAGGTCCAGAGCGGTCTTCTGAGCGTGAAGATGCACAGCGATGGGTCGCTGGGTGATCTGATCGACCGTCCCGGCGGCGGCAGCCGCAACCCCATCAACAGTCCCAGCGGCAAGGCTGGAGAGAACGGTCATCTGGGCTATCTTCGGATGCGCGGCAACGAGACATTCAAGGTGGCGGTACGAACGTTGGCTCAGGTCTCGAAGGAAGTTCTCGCGGCCTGCGATCTCGACGCCACCGATGTCAACTGGTTCATCCCGCATCAGGCCAACCTCCGGATCATCGATGCGGTGGGACAGCGGCTCCACATTCCCGAGGGTCGCACCTATATCAACGTCGAGCGTTACGGCAACACCTCGGCTGCGTCGATCCCGATCGCGCTCGATGAGCTCAACCGTGACGGCCGGATCGCGGCAGGTGATGTCGTGCTTCTTTCCGCCTTCGGTTCGGGGCTCACCTGGGGTGCGGGTTTGGTTCGTTGGTAGTCCCCACTCCAAGACTCGCTTTTGTCTTCCCGGGCCAGGGCTCGCAGAAAGTCGGTATGGGCCGAGCTTGGGCCGATGTTTCGCCGGATGCGAGAGCCGTTTTTGCCGAGGCCGACGGCGTACTTGCGGAGCCGCTGTCGGACTTGTGCTGGGAGGGGCCCGACGACCAGCTCAACCTGACCGCAAATACGCAGCCCGCCATCCTCACGGCGTCCTTGGCTGTCTACCGGGCGATCGCCGCGCGCGTCGCGGCTCCTACCGTGGTTGCGGGGCACAGCCTGGGTGAGTACTCGGCACTGGTCGCTTCCGGGGTGCTCTCGTTTGCCGATGCGGTGCGCCTGGTCCGGCGGCGCGGCGAGTTCATGCAGCAAGCGGTGCCGGTGGGGGAGGGGGCGATGGCCGCGGTTCTCGGTCTCGATGCCGACACCGTCGCCAGGATCGCCGTCGAAGCCACCGGCGAGGACGGGATTTGCGCCGTGGCCAATTTGAACGCGCCGGCCCAAACCGTGGTCGCCGGCGCCAAGCCGGCGGTCGAGCGTGCCACGGCACTCGCCAAGCAACGCGGCGCCAAACGCGCGGTGCTGCTGCCCGTCTCGGCGCCGTTCCACTCTCCCTTGATGCGGCCGGCGCGCGACAATCTCGAACCGTTGCTGCGGGGTACCGAGTTCAGCGACCCGGAAGTTCCGGTCGTGTCGAACGTGGACGCCGAGCCGATGCAGACCGGCGATGCGGCCCGCGAGGCGCTGATTCGCCAGGTGGACTCGTCGGTACGTTGGGTCGAATCGGTGCGGCGCATGGCCGCCGACGGAGTCTCGATCTTTGTAGAGGTCGGTCCGGGGGCCGTCCTGAGCGGTCTCATCCGCCGAATCGCACCCGAGGCCAAGACCGTTAGTCTTTCCGAGCCTGGCGGGCTCGAGAAGCTCGAGGGGGTTCTCGCGTCATGAGTTCCGTAAGTTCCAGCTCCAGTTTTGATCTGTCGGGGAAGACCGCTCTAGTGACGGGGGCGTCCCAGGGCATCGGTTACGCGGCGGCCGAACGGCTGGCAGCGCATGGTGCCCGAGTCGTAGTCGCCGCCCGCTCGGAGGACAAGCTGAAGTCGCTCGAGGGGAAGATCACCGAAGACGGAGGAGTGGCGCTCGCCTTTCCCCTCGATCTGGCAAGCCCCGAGAGGGTCGGTGACCGGTTGAAAGAGCTGCCGGAGGAGTTTTCGGGAATCGACATCCTGGTTAACAACGCCGGGATCACGGCCGACAACCTGCTGATGCGGATGAAGATCGAAGAGTGGGACAGGGTGCTGCGAACCAACCTGACGGGGACCTACGCCGTGACCAAGGCGCTCGCCCGCGGCATGATGAAGAAGAGGTGGGGGAGGATCATCTCGGTCTCCTCGGTTGTCGCCTTGATGGGGAATGCGGGCCAAGCCAACTATGCGGCCGCAAAAGCGGGGCTGATCGGGTTCTCCAAGTCGTTGGCGCGCGAGCTTGCAAGCCGCGGCATCACGGTCAACGTGGTCGCCCCGGGCTACGTCACCACCGCCATGACCGACGAGCTCGGCGAGGCGAGCAAGACAGAGCTGCAGTCGGCGATTCCGCTGAAACGCCTGGGGACGGTCGAAGACATCGCCTCGGCGGTTCTCTATCTGGCCAGCGAAGAAGCCGGTTACATCACCGGACACGTCCTGAACGTCTCCGGCGGGCTTTACATCTAGCCCTGGTCCCGTCCGCCTTACTCGGTGCTCAGGAGAAGAGGCGACCCCAGCTTGGCGGAGTAGTTGGGGCGGTAGCGCTCGGCGTTGTAGAGCTTTTCGACGCTCACTCGCCTCGGGCCGAGACTCGGATCGGGCAAGACGGCGTGGGTGTAGTTGCCGTCGCGGATCGCCACCATCCGGCCGGTGACCCCGCTGCCGATGAGATCGATCGCGATGTTGGCGAACGTGATCGCCACCAGATGATCGATCGAGTCGGGATCGCCGCTGCGCAGGTCGTAGGTCAGATCGCTCGACATCGTGTCCTCGCCGGTGCGTCGTTTGATCTCTTCCTTTAGCGCGTATCCGACGTCGACCTTTTTGCGATGCCCGTAGGCATCAGCCTCGCCGTATTCAGCGAGGTCCTGGCCTTGCCAAACGGCTCCTTCGGACGCCACCACCAGCGTGTAGTTCGAGGGGTTGTTCTTCTTGTCCTCGACCAGAAGCTGGCACAGGTGATCGAGGTCGAACGCGTACTCCGGGATCAGACAGCGGGTCGAGGTGACATAGCCGGTATAGAGGGCCGTGTAGCCTGCGTCGCGGCCGAAGATGCGAAAGACGCCGATGCGTTCGTGTGACCCGAGAGTGGTGCGCTGCCGGTTGATCAGGTCCTTGGCGCGGGTAATCGCCGTCGAGAAGCCGATGCAGTACTCGGTCCCGCGGACATCGTTGTCCATGGTCTTGGGAACCGCCAGCACCGGAAACCCTTCCTGGTCCAGCCGCGCCGAGAAGCTCAAGGTGTCGTCGCCCCCGATGGTGATCAGCGTGCTGATCCCCAGCCGCTCGAGGTTCTCGAGCACCACCGGGGTGAAATCGAGAGAGTCTCCGTCTCCAGACAGCCCGGCGAGCTCCGCCTCGCTCAGGTGCTCCGGCAGCTTGGCGGCATTCACTTTGGACGGGTTGGTTCGCGAAGTGTGGAGCACCGTGCCGCCGGAGCGGTCGATCCGGCGGGTGCTCTCGCGACCGAGGCGCTCGATATAGGTTGGGTCGTCGCCGGCTCGGAGATCGCAGTGGGTCAGACCTTCCCAGCCCTTGCGGATACCAACGACCTCGCGGCCCAGTTCCGAGGCCCGGTAGACCACGGACTTGATGACCGAGTTGAGTCCCGGGACGTCGCCGCCGCCGGTCAGGATGCCGATATGGTTCTTGGCCATAGTTCGGGAG
>JAOTZA010000024.1 GCA_029861655.1 Acidobacteriota bacterium
GAGCAGTCGCGGGTCGGCCTCTTGCCGGTCTGCTGCCAGCGAATCGAGGCGCTCGAGCACCCGCGACACACGGTCAAAGCTCTGGACTCCGTCGAGACCGGCGTAGAGCGGCCGCGCGAACTCTTCACAGCGACGCCGGATCTCGGGCGATAGTCCGCGGTCTCGGCCAGTCGAGGTGTCAGCCAACACACCCGGATCCTATCGCTCGAGACCCCCCAGCCGCGCGCGCCCAGGAATAGGGTCCTCGGATAACCCGTTCTATACTTTGAATGGCGCGGCCGAACCGGCTTTTGGATTGACTCGGGAGAGGGGCGGCCGTAAGGTTGCCGCTACGGCAAGCGCCTCACCGGCACGAACACCACGGAGTTTCAGAACATGAGCACCGACCTCGGTAACACGGACACGAAGGAAACCAAGAGCGCCGAAGCAAAAGGCGCAGGAAGCGGCCCACCGGCACCTCTGACCCTTACCGCCAAAGCGGTGCAGATGGTCAAGGTAACTCGCGAAACCGAGGGACTCGATCTTGCCTCGGGTCTGCGCGTCGCGGTCCGCGGTGGCGGGTGTAGCGGATTCGAATACGCGCTCGACTTCGAGCTCGAGGCCAGGGAGACGGACCATGTCCTCGAATACGACGGGCTCAACGTCTTTGTCGACCCGGTGAGCGCACGCTATCTCGACGGTACCGAGATCGACTACATGCTCGGACCCACCGGTTCGGGGTTCAAATTCAACAACCCCAAGGCCACCGGCAGCTGCGGCTGCGGCTCTTCGTTTTCTATGTAGCCGACCTGGGCGTTTTCGAGTCCCACGATCCAAACCACGCCGCCGAGGGTGGGGCCGCAAAGTAGCCCCACAGGTTGGAGAAGTTCCCGGTCGTAATCGCCGGACCGAGGGTACGGCCGGGTTGAGGCTGCCTCGTACCTCCCTTTTTCGAGATTACGCTCGACCAGCAAACGGCAACTCGACCACCGCGACGCTACCGCGCGAAGCCAGATTCAATCGCCGCCCCGCCTTGGCGACACGCCGATGCAGAATGGCGAGACCGATCCAGTGTCCCTGCGCGCGCGAAAACGTTCCGCTCGTCACCCGTCCCGCGTCGTTTCCCTCATCGTCCTCGAGCAACGAACCGGATGGAAGCGAGTCCCCCTTGTCGGCGACAACCCCTCGAAGGGCGTGATTGACCTTCCCCCGGTAGTGGATTCGCGCCACGACTTCCTGACCGAGGTAGCAGCCCTTGGTGTAGCTCACCGCCTGCTCCTCGAGACCCGTCTCCTGGGGAAAGTGATCCTCACCGAAATCGACTCCGGCACGCGGCATGCCTTGCTCGATCCGAATCGTCTCGAGATCGGCCATTGAGGCCACCACCGCTCCCGCCGTTGCCGCGGTGTCGAGAAAGGCCGCCATCGCGGTTTCGGTGTCCGACCGCACGATCCAGGCTCCTACCCCCAGACGGCGCTCACCCCGCAACAGAAAACTCTCGCCCACCAACTCGATCGCACGGGCGTCCCACCCCTTCGGAGCTTGGCTGTCGTTCGAGACTGAATCGTCGAACAGCAACGATTGCAAGAGGGTGTCCGCCCCCGGACCGACCACGAAAGAGCGTGTTCCACCGACCTCCTTCACATCGACCTGATCCGCGACCACGAAGCGCTCCAGATGAGCGCGAAGCTCGGCCGCCTTGTTCTCGGGCAGCTCGAGGAGGAGGCGTTCTTCTCGGGCCGAGACCACCACATCGGCCAGGATCTTCCCCTTGGCATCGACAAAAAACCCGTAGGTCCCCTGCCCCACTACGAGAGCCTTGACATCACAGGTCACCAAGCCGTGAAGAAACCTCACCCGGTCGACTCCCGAGAGCTCCAGCCAGGAAGGGCGCCATTCGGGCGACGGCCCGACAACCGCACATCCTGAGCTCAGAGCTTCATAGCCCGGGGAAGGGGCCGCCTCTCCATCACCGGCTGCGCTCTTCACAAAGAGGGAGTGTAGCAGCCGTTGGCCACCGTCCAGATGCCTGAGTGGCAGAGCCCACAAACCGATATAGTTCGCGGCTGACATGCGCGAACCGGTTCCATTCGAGGTCGAGAGTCCAGCGGGAGGCTCCCTTTCCGGCTATCTGGATCTCCCGCCCCAGACCGGGCCACGCCCAGCCATCGTCATCTGTCACGGCTTTAAGGGCTTCATGGACTGGGGGTTTTTCCCCCACCTGGCGGCCTTGCTGGCGGAACGCGGCTTTGTCGTTGCCCGGTTCAACTTCTCCGGTTCGGGAATGCGCCCAGGCGACGAACTGGTGAGCGAGCCCGAGGCCTTCCGCAGTGCGACCTTCTCCAAGGACGTGATCGAAACACGAGCGGTGCTCAACGCGCTCGCCGACCGCATCGCACCGGGCCGAGTCGATCCGCAGCGGATCGGTCTTTTTGGTCATAGTCGAGGTGGCGGCTCGGCGGTTCTGAGCGCCGCGAGCTCGAGCGCCGGGATCCCGAGCGCCTTGTTGACCTGGGCCGCGGTGGCGTCATTTGACCGCTTGAGCCCAGAGGAGAAGACTCTTTGGCGACAATCGGGCGAAGTTCCCGTAGTCAACGCGCGTACCGGGCAAGAGCTGTCGATCGGTGTTGAAGTGCTCCAAGACCTGGAGCAGCACAAAGGTGAGCTCGATGTCCAAGGCGCCGCCCACGGTCTCGAGATTCCCTGGCTGATCGTTCACGGGCAGGAGGACGAGACGGTGCCGGTGTCCGAGGCTCGAGAACTCGCGGCTGCGGCCGGCTCGACCGCCGAACTGCTTGAAATCGAGGGTGGTGGTCATACTTTTGGCGCGGTCCATCCGTTCGCTGGGCCGACGCCACAACTCATCGAAGCCATGAACGCGACCCAGACATTCTTCCGTCGTCATCTCGCCGGGACGACCGACTAGATCCAAAGGAGTTTGGACAACCTGTGGCAGAAGTCCTAATAGTCGCGCGACAGGCTCTTACGGTACGCTTGCCAGGCGCGAGGAGGAATCGATGCAGCTTCATCGAAGACGACGAGTAACGAAGCAGGCGTGCCGTAACCCCCTGTCGCCCTCTGGGTTGCGGCGGCATGGGAGCAGCTGCGCCGTTGCCACTCCTCGGCGATGTTCCAACATCGCCTGCGTTGGGGCGCCTCGTATCTGGACCCATGGCGCTCGCAACGCGACCGTCTCGACTTCTACCGCAGGTTGTTGATATGGACATGCACTTCGAAGGCGTAGTTTTTCATACTTACGCGGCCGAACTGTCGCGGCGGATTACCTACCCTCACCCGCCGTTTGCGGTCCTCGATGTGCGAGACGCGGCGGCTTTCGACCGCGAGCGAATCCCGGGCTCACTGCTCTACGGGACCGCGGAGACCCAACTTCCACCCGGCACCACGGAGACCACCGAGTTCTTCATCGTTGGCGCGGGCCTGGAGGACGCAGCGGTCCGGAACGCCACTCTCTCGCTACGTAAGAGCGGCGCCCGCCGGATCGTCGAGGTAATCGGCGGGATGCACGAGTGGAAGCAGCAGGGTCTGCCGCTCGAGCGGGCCAAACGGGATACGGCGGCATGAGCGCGACTTCGCCGATCATCTTCTGGGACGTGGATACCCAAACCGACTTCATGATGCCGGACGGGAACCTCTATGTTCCCGGGGCCGACGAGCTTCTGGACAATCTGGATCGACTCACAAGAGCCGCCGCCGAGCACGACATTCCCATCGTCGCCTCGGCGGACGATCACCGGTCCGAAGACGAAGAGATCAGCAACGAGCCGGACTTCGCGGTGACTTTCCCGCCGCACTGCATGCATGGCACTCCCGGCGCCGAGCGTGTCGATGCGACCCGGCAGGACTGGACCGTGGACCTGGGTGCCGAGGCCGAGGACGAAACAGAGCTGCGCACAAAGATAGACGCCGCACGCCCGGTGGTGCTCCTGCGCAAGAACAGCTTGGATGTCTTCTCGAACCCCAACACCGAAACCGTGCTGTACCTCCTCGACCCGGTGCGGGTCGTCGTTTACGGGGTCGCGACTGACTTCTGCAACCGAGCGGCGGTCGAGGGTCTGCTGGAACGAGACTTTGCGGTTACGTTGGTGACGGATGCCGTCCAGGGCATCGATCCCGAACGTTCCCGGGATCTGCTCGCCGACTGGCAGTCGCGCGGCGTCGATCTCAGAACCACCGACGAGCTGCTCGCCGAGTTGGACGGCGGATACGAGTCATAGAATTTCAACCAGGCTTCGCACGACCCGGGTCGCGCCGGCCGCCGCAAGTTGGTCGGCCGAGTGGCGACCGGTCGTGACACCGATCGCTCCGATCCCGTGAGCACGCGCGCAATCGACGTCGCGCTCGGTGTCGCCCACAATAACCGTCTCGGCAGGGCTGAACGCGCGATCATAGAGATCACCGGCGCTCTTCAAGGCAACCGGAGGCATCTCTTGACGCTCCTTTACGTCGTCACCAAACGCGCCAAATGGAAAGTACCGGTTGAGGCCGACTCGCCCGAGCTTGATGCGTGCGCCCTGTTCCCAGTTGCCGGTGAGCAGACCCACCTTCACCTCGGGCTCGGCGGCCAGCGTCTCGAGCGTGGCTAGAACTCCCGGCAAGACTCGCATCGAAGCACGATCCAGCCCTTCATCGAGATCGCGGAAATAGCGCTCCTTCATCCGTGGCAACCCGTCGCGGATCCGTTCACGAGAGACCCCGGCCTGTTGCAGGAGATCCGTGGCGATCCGATCATCGGTTCTTCCGGCGAAGTCGTATTCGTCGATAGCTCCGGCGGTGCCGAATACCCTGTCCAGGGCGCCGGCAAAAAACGACCTTACCTGGCGGCCGCAGTCGAGAAGTGTTCCGTCGATGTCGAACAGGATCAGTCGCATCGAACGCTCCACCGGCGTCTTCGACTATCGCCACGTGGGCGGCGCTTTGGTCTCGAGAAATGTGGCGATACCGTGCCGGCAGTCATCGGTGCCGCGAGCCTCGGCGTTGACCTTTGCTGCCAGCTCCAGAGCCTCACCGAGACCCTGACCCATCGTGTCGAGCAAGAGCTTTTTGGTGCGAGCGATCGACTCCGAGCTCGCCCGTTCGAGAATCTCGACCGCCAACTTCCGCGTTTGCGCAGTCAGCTCTGACGCCGCCACCACCCGGTTTACCAGACCGATCTCGAGTGCCCTGGTCGCGCCGACGAACTCGGGATTGAGCAGCACGTCGCGTACGTCGCGGCCTCTTAGCCGGAGTGGCAGAAAGGTCGCCACCAAAGCGGCAACAAACCCGATGCGGACCTCGCTGTAGAGGAAGCGCGAATCCTCCGTGGCGACGACGAAGTCGTGGGCGGTCGCCAGGCCACAGCCCCCCGCGACACAAGCCCCCTGGACGGCAGCCAGCGTGAGGGCGGGTTGGCGCAGGATCGATTCGAACAAAGCGCGCAGTCGCTGCGAGTCGGCCAGGTTCTCGTCGTAACCGGCCGCCCCAAGTGAGCGCAGATGCTCGAGATCGGCGCCGGCTGAGAAATGCTTGCCGCGGCCGCTCAGAATCACGGCGCGAAGACCGTCGGCTCGAAGATCTCGCGTATAGATCGCGGTCACCGCCGCAATCATCTCGGGAGAAAGCGCGTTCGCCCGCCCGGGATCATCGAGCTCGAGCAAGAGAAGGTCTTCCTCCCGCCGGACGTCGAGAAACTGCGACGACTCGAGGACCGAACCGGTCAAGTCTGGAGCACCCCGGTCTTGAACTCCGCAAGGTTCGGATTGCCTGCCGCAACGGCTAGTGAACGCGCCAGGATCGACCTCGTTTCCACCGGGTTGATGATCGCGTCGACCCACAACCGAGCGGCTGCATAACGAGGACCCATCGCCTCCGCGTAGCGGTTTTCGATCCTTTCCAAGCGCTCCCGCTTTTCTTCTTCGCTCACCTCGTCGCCACGGTTTTTGAGCTGGATCGACAGCAGGGTCTTCGAGGCCTGGGAGCCGCCCATCACAGCGATCGCCGCCGAAGGCCAAGCGTACAGAAAGCGCGCTCCATAGGCCTTGCCGCACATGGCGTAGTTGCCGGCACCATAGGAGTTGCCGGTAAACAAAGTGATCTTTGGTACCACCGAGTTGGCGACCGCATTGACCATCTTGGCGCCGTCTTTGATGATGCCGCCCCTCTCGGCGCGGCTACCGACCATAAAACCGGTCACATCCTGCAGGAACAGGAGCGGAATCCGCTTCTGGTTGCACAGCTCGACAAAGCGAGCTCCTTTGTCGGCCGAATCGGAATAGATGACACCACCGATCTGGAGCTCCTTGTCCGCCGATCCGGTGCCCTTCCTGCGCTCCACGATGGATCTCTGGTTGGCGACGACCCCCACGACGCGCCCCTCGATCCACCCGGTCCCGCAGATCAGCGTCTGCCCGTAGTTGGCCTTGAACTCGTCGAGCTCACTGCCATCGAGCAGCCGAGCCAACACCTCACGTGTCTCGTAGGGCCGCGCCCGATCGATCGGGACGATGCCGTAGAGCTCATCGATCGGGTGGAGCGGATCGACGACCTCGCGCCGCGCGAAAGGCGCCTTTTCGCCCGGGGCGAGCTGGGCGAACTGACGCCGGATCGCCTCGAGACAGGTCATATCGTCGGGATGCCGATGATCGACCACTCCGGAGACATCACACTGGACGAGGGCACCCCCGAGCTCCTGGTTGTCGATCTCCTCGCCGATCGCAGCTTTCACCAGGTGTGAACCGGCGAGAAAGATCGAGCCCGTACCCTCGACGATATGTGACTCGTCGCTCATGATGGGCAGGTACGCCCCCCCGGCGACACAGGAACCCATGATCGCCGCGATCTGGAGGATTCCTTCGGCCGACAGACGGGCGTTGTTGTAGAAGGCGCGGCCGAAATGCTCACGGTCGGGAAAGATCTCGTCCTGAAGGGGTAGAAAGACCCCGGCTGAATCGACCAGATAGACGATCGGCAACCGGTTCTCGAGCGCGATCTCCTGGGCCCGCAGCACCTTCTTGCAGGTCAGCGGGAACCACGCCCCGGCCTTGACGGTGGGGTCGTTCGACACGATCACCGAATCGTGCCCCGAGACCGTGCCGATCCCGACGACGACACCGGCGGCCGGCGCTCCGCCCCACTCCTCGTAGTGACCGTACGCGGTCCACAAACCCAGTTCGAGAAACCGTGTGTTCGGGTCGCACAACGCAGCGACGCGCTCCCGCGCACTCATTTTTCCCTTGGCGGCCTGCCGCGCGTGGGATTTGGCGCTACCCCCCTGACGCAGCTCCTCTTCATCCGAGCGGAGAGTTTCCAGCTGACGCAACCAGTAGTCACGCCGCTTTTCGAACAACTCGTCTTTTTCGATGTGGCTTTCGATCAGACTCAAGACGGAGACCTCCGGGGTCGAGTCATTATAAGTGCGGGCCCCTTTGCGGGCCGTCCTCAGGAGACTGCTAGCATTCCGTCGTGAGAGTCAAAGTACTGGCCTTCGCTACGGCTCGGGATGCAATCGGCGCTCGCGAGGTAACCGTCGAGATCGCCGACGGCGCCGGTCTGTCGGATCTCCGCCTACGGTTGGAGAGCGATTATCCAGAGCTGGAGCAAATCTGGGATCGTCTCGCCATCGCAATCGACGGCGTCCTGGCAGGGGCAGACTCGGGACTGACCGAAGGCTCCGAGGTGGCACTCCTCCCGCCAGTGTCGGGCGGCTCCGGCCCCTCTCGAGCGGCCGAACCGCCGATCGAGTTGGTCCGAGAAAAGATCGATAATCGGCAGATCGTCGAGCGGACGTCTCATCCCTCGTGCGGTGCCTGTCTTGTCTTCGAGGGCCGGGTTCGCGACTCGCGCGGCGATCGAGTGGTGACAAAACTGTCCTACGACGGGTATGAGCCAATGGCAGTCAATTCACTGAAGAAGATCCGGCGCGAGCTCGAGGAGACGTATCCGGATCTCAGGCTGGCCGTGATCCACCGGCTAGGCGAGGTTCCAGTGGGCGAAGCGTCGGTCTCCATCGTCGCCGCCGCGCCGCACCGCGCCGCCGCCTTCGAGGCATGTCGCGAAACTCTCGAGCGCCTCAAACGCGAGGTACCGATCTGGAAGCAGGAGCACTACGCCGACGGCACCGCCGAATGGCGCGAAGAAGAAGCGCTGAAGTAGCGTCTCTGAAACGCCAGCGAGACGTTCACCAGACCAATCAGCACCGGTACCTCGACCAGCGGTCCGATCACCGCGGCAAACGCCACGCCCGACTCGATTCCAAACACCGCCACCGCCACCGCGATGGCAAGCTCGAAGTTGTTCGATGCCGCTGTGAAGGAGAGAGTTGCCGTCTTGCTGTAGTCGGCCCCGACTCTCCTGCCGAGCCAGAACGACACCAGGAACATCAGCACGAAATAGATGAGAAGCGGCATCGCGATCCGTAGCACGTCGCCCGGAATGCGGACAATCTGGTCGCCCTTGAGACTAAACATCACTAGGATCGTGAACAGCAACGCGATCAGAGTAATCGGCGAGATCCTGGGAACAAACACGCGCTCGTACCACTCCAGGCCTTTTGTCTTGGCCGCGACGAGACGCGTCAGCATGCCGGCCAGAAACGGAATCCCGAGGTAGATGAAGACGCTTTCGGCGATCTGACTCATAGTGATATCGACCACCGAACCCTCGAGCCCGAAAAGCGGCGGCAGCTTGGTGATGAAGACCCAGGCGTAGACGCTGTAGAAGAGCACCTGGAAGACGCTATTGAAGGCCACCAGTCCCGCAGCGTACTCGGAGTCGCCCTTGGCCAGTTCGTTCCAGACGATCACCATGGCGATACACCGCGCCAGGCCGATCAGGATGAGACCCACCATGTACTCGGGCTGGTCGCGCAAGAAGAGAATCGCCAGCGCGAACATCAGGAGCGGCCCGATCACCCAGTTCTGAAGCAGCGACAGCCCGAGGATCCGCCAGTTGCGAAAGACATCCGGCATCTCTTCGTAACGAACCTTGGCAAGCGGCGGGTACATCATGAGAATGAGACCCAAGGCGATAGGTAGATTCGTAGTGCCAACAGAGAACCGGCCCCAGAACTCGGCGACTCCCGACCACTTCGCTCCCATGGCAACTCCGACGGCCATGGCCACGAAGATCCACAGCGTCAGGTAGCGGTCGAGTAGCGAAAGCCGTTTGGCGACACCTTGGCTCATCGATGAACTCCCCCCCTGGTCTTGCTAATAGCGCGGTACCGAAGGATCCACCAGAAGGCTCCACGCGTTGATTCCGCCCGCGAGGTTGCGGGCGCGTGGAAAGCCCTGACTGCGTAGAAACCGCACCACCTGGACCGAACGTGGACCGTGGTGGCAGTAGACGATGAGCGGTCGATCGGTCGCCAACTCGTCCAGCCGCCCAGGTATCTCGCTGACCGGAATCAGGCTCGCGTCCTGGAGTTGACAAATCGCGAATTCCTTCGCCGTGCGCACGTCGAGGACTACAACTTCGGCCCCTTCTTCGAGTCTTTGATGAAGCTCTAGTGGGCTGATGTGGAAGTCATCGACCTGCGCTTCTCGCCTGGCGGGAGTCGGCGCCTGGACGGCGGGAGCCGATTGGATCTCAGCCCCCGGAGCGACCCCGCAAAAGGCTTCGTAATCGATCAACTCGGTGACACTTGGGTGGTCGCCGCAGACCGGGCAATCGGGATCCTTTTGCAGCCTGAGCTCCCGGAACTCGGTGCCGAGGGCATCAACAACCACCAGACGACCGACCAGCGGCTCGCCGACGCCAAGCAAAAGCTTGAGCGCCTCGTTGGCCTGGAGCGACCCCACGATCCCCGGTAGCACTCCGAGAACACCTCCCTCGGCGCAAGAGGGGACGAGCCCAGGAGGAGGAGGCTCGGGAAAAAGACAGCGGTAACAGGGCCCTTCGTCGCCCCAGAAGACAGATACCTGCCCCTCGAACCGAAAGATCGAACCATAGACGTTGGGCTTGCCGGAGAGGACACACGCGTCGTTCACGAGATAGCGGGTCGCGAAGTTGTCGCTTCCATCGATCACCAGGTCGTAGTCGGCCAGGATCTCCATTGCGTTTTGCGAGTCGAGCCGGGTCGAGTGGGCGCGCAGACAGATAAACGGATTGATCTCGCGCAGTCGTTCGAGCGCGACTTCCAACTTGGCGCGGCCGATGTCGCTTTGCCCATAGAGCACCTGGCGATGGAGATTGGTCTCGTCGACCTCATCAAAGTCCACAAGCCCCAGGGTGCCGACACCGGCGGCGGCGAGATAGAGCCCGACCGGCGACCCCAGACCGCCGGCGCCGACCACGAGGGCTCTCGAAGCCTTGAGCCTTTCCTGCCCTTCGACACCTACCTCTGGCAGCACCAGATGCCGGCTGTAGCGGCGCAGCTCATGCCCGCTCAGCGGAGTCCGCCGCTGCTCTATCGCCGAAGGCTTCGCCCGCACCGTCATGGCCCCAACCGTAACGCGCGCACAAATGACAAACCGATGGCGACGGCGGTCGCCACCAGCAGAACCAGAGAGGCGAGAACGTGGTCGGGTCTCTCCTGCTCGTGCGGATTGAGCCAACGGGCCACCGCGTAGCCGCCGAGAAACCCACCCAGATGCGCCCAGTTGTCGACACCCGGAAAGACCAACCCAAAGAGAAAGAGAATCACCGCGTAACCCCACGCCGTGCGCCCGAGATGACTCGCGACACCCCGACGACCCGCATAGACCAAAGCGCCCAGCAAACCAAAAATAGCCGCTGACGCCCCGACGCTGATCGAGTATGGGCTCCCACCCATGATGATCCCCAGAAACCGGAGATAGGTGCCACCGAGAGCAGAGAGCGCGAACCCGGCGGCCGAGGAAAGCAGGTAGACCAGAAACATACGACCCGGTCCGTAGACGTGCGCCGCGGCGGGTGCCAGCTGGCGTACCCACATCATGTTGAAGAAGATGTGGATCAGTCCGCCATGGAGCCAGCCGGCGGAGAGCACGGTCCACCAACGCCCCTCGAAAATCACCGGCCGCGGACCACTCGCACCGAGTGCGCGCAGGCTCTCGCCGCTGGGAGAAAGGGCAAAGCCGCCTCCGTCGCCACGGGCGCCGAAGTCCAGAAACAGGCTCAGAACATACAGCCCGATACAGCCGGCCAGGATGATCTTGGTAGCGCCGAAGTCCTTGCCGAGCCGCTGGAGAACCTTGCCGTAACCCCACATCCCCGGGTTCCGGCGACCGCAGTTGACACAGGCCTCCTGGTTGACACCGACCAACTTGCCGCAGGAGGGGCAAACAACCGAACCGCTGGTCTGACGATTGAACATTCCGGCAACCGAGAGCCTAGTCGTCCTCGGAGTCGGAGCCCGAAGACGGATCGGGTGCGAGCGCCTGGACGACCTGGGTTACTTCCGCTTCGGCCTTGCGCACCCGGGCGCGACAGATCTCGAGCAACCCGGTGGCGCGTTTGAGCTGGCTGGCCAGCTGATCGATATCGATCTCCTCGCTCTCGATCCGGTGAAGAATCGCCTCGAGCTCGGTCACGGCATCGCTGAAAGGGAGCTCGTCGCTGCCGGGGTTGGCGGCCGTGGCGGTCTTGTTCGTCTGGCCGGGCATCTTCTTCTTGGAGGTCTTGGTCATATCGACTGGATCCTTCTGCGGCCGATCCTGCGGCTCCTTCATCTCGGCCAGAACCTGCTGCTCGTGTTCACTCATTCTTGCGACTCCACCCGGCTCAAGATTACCCCGGATGAGAGCTGAGTCGAGAGGGCATCTCCCGGCTCGACCGCCCCCGAGTCCCGTAGCAGGCGACTGTTCTCGTCCCGTGTGATCGAAAAACCCCGTGCCAGAGTGCGCTCGGGAGCCAGCTCCCCGAGCAGGCGTGCCCAACCGGCGAGTCGCGCTTCAACCTCACGAAGCCTTGCATTGGACGCGGTGGCAATCCTCCGTGCCGTCGCCGGCGCCCGGCGGCGGCTTGCCGCGATCGAACGCGCCGGCGCGGCGACCAACCTGGCTCGGAGCATCTCGAGACCCCGCCGTTTCGCTCCCAACCGCTGAGTCGCTGCCCTCCCCAACCGCTGAGACAAACCCGTGAGTCGTTCGCGTTCGGATGCCACGCGGAATCGAGCCAACCCGAGAACGCGTTCGGCGGCCGACAGCCGCAGGCTCGCCCGGCGCAACGGCTCGAGAGCCGCGTGCCGCAACTCCCGTCCCAGGTCCTCCACAAGCTTTTCAGCGCGAGTGAGCCGCTGGACCAGGAACTCTGCGGCACGTGTCGGTGTCTTGGTCGGCGTGTGCGCCACTCGGTCGGCGATCGACTCGTCGATCTCATGCCCCAGGCCGGTGATGACCGGCACCGGCGCCCGCGCCACAGCCTCGGCAATGCGGCGGCTGTCAAAGGCTGCGAGATCCGCTCGCGAACCGCCGCCTCGGATCAACACAGCACAGTCCACCTGGAGCGCAGTCAAGCCATTCAAAGCAGCGGAGACCTCTCGTTCGGCGTCCACACCCTGGACCGCGGCATGTAGAAACGAGACCCCGAAACCGAACCCGGACTCGCGGAGAGTGGCAAGGAAGTCGTGGTACGCAGCGCTGTCCTTGGAGGTGATCAGGGCCAGCCGCAAGGGTACGCGTGACAACGTCCTCGCCTTGTTGAGCTCCATGAGCCCCGCCTTGGCCAGCGCCTCGAGAGTCTCGCGTCGACGTTTCTCGAGCAACCCCAGGGTAAAGAGGGGATCGACCCGGTGGATGACGAGTTGCAGGCGGCCGAACGGAGGGTAGAAATCTACCTCGCACCAGCATCTGATCTGTTGCCCCTCCTCGATCTGCTGACCGCTTTCGGCGAGCTCCTTGGACACGGCCTGAAAGTCGCGCCTCCAGATCACCGCCTCGAGCTTGCCAACAACTTGGTCTCCCGAGCCCTTCTCGATGAGCTCGAGATAAAGATGCCCCCTTTGGCTCCGGCGCACACGCTGAGCCTCACCGGCCACCCACAGCCCCGGAACCGAGGCTGAGAGCAACTCGCGCAACTCGGCGCACAGCTCGCCGACCGAGTATGTGTCCTGCGACGGCAGCGCGCGCTCCGAAGGCTCAGCGAACTGCTTAGTGATAGCCGACCAGCTCGTCGGCCGTTTCGAGCGGAATCGAATTGGCCCAGGCGAGGGCGCTCTTATCACCGAGCGTTAGCTTGTCCAGAAACTCGACAGCCTCTTCGCGCTCGTGGAACATCCGCCAGATGAAGGTGTGCCCCGCCGGTGCGGTGAAGTACGTGTAGCGCTTGGTGCCGTCGCTCAAGTCAAAACCAAGATCGGTTTCACCGTTGATCCCTACGCAAACGATCGCGATCGCCCGGTACGCCAGGGCCAGCGCCTTGAGAGCATCTTCGTAGTCAACCAGCTCCTCGCGCGATAGCGCCGTATGGTAGACGGCAACCCGGTTGACATCCTCCTCCGCCAGCAGGTTGTAAGGCACATCGTTGCGATCCATGGCCTCGCGGGTCTCGGCGGTGGTGACAAATACGTCATCCGTTCCACCCACCTTGTAGGTAATGGCGAAAATGTCTTCACCCAGGTCGGCGAAGGCCTCGGCCAGCATGCTCTCGTCCTCGATCGTGAAGTAGTAGAGTCGATTCAGCACCCTGCGTCGTGACATTGGTTGTCTCCTCGGATCAAAACGCTCCCTCGAAATGGGAGCGGAAGCGGTGGGTTTTCCCTGATATGTTGTGACCTGGTGGCCGGAAACGAACGGGCCTAGAGACCCGCCCCGGAGGTCGATTGTACCGGCCCTAGCGCATAAAATCGACTCCCCTTTGCAACATGTCTGACGATCCGGTGGTTCCATCCCCTCGCCTGCGGCTACCCAGTGCGCTTCTCAAGATCTGGGGAGGAGACACGCAAGCCGCAGGCAACTCCGAGGCGGGACGAACCGCCGAGGGCTTCTTGAGCCGCCACGAGGGCGTCCACAAGATTGCGAAAAACCTGTTTGCCATCTCTCCCCTTGCCGGTGACGAGGCGGTTTTCGACGCCGCGATGACCTGGAGCGAGGCTCTGCGCCGCGAACCCGGTGTGATCAGTGGCGGTCTCCAGGCGCGCGGACTAATCGTGCCATGCGTCTTGCTGCTGTCCGACGATGGAACGGCGGAGCTCGAGCCAGACCCGATCACGACCGACCTCGCAACCGAAGAACCTGATCTCGAGCCCGGCACATACATGAGCGCCCGCGCCGTCCAGACCCTCGAGTACGCTGTCACGACGCAGTTGAGCGGCCCCTACAACACCGTTTCGGGTTCCAGCCTGCCTCTGATCCAGGTAACCAACCCGCGCTACGACAAGCCTCCCTGGCGCAATCGAGAGGTGCTGGGCCAGCAATCGCACTGGGTCGAGCGCCAGGGAACCGCGGGTGTTTCGGCGGGTCTCGAGGAAGCTGTATTACGGGTGACCGGCGGCGGCGGAGTCGGAAAGACCCGCATGGTCTGGGAGCTCCTCCAGAAGCTCAGAAGACAACGCCTGTGGCTCACTGTGCGGTCGCACCGGTTGCGTACGCCGATTCTCGCTGAACAGGCACTGCGCCAGATCCTGTTGCCATCGGCACCCCAGGAAAACGACCCGCTGCACCCGGGTCTGGAGGCCGAGTTGGATCGATTGCAAATCCAGCAGGCGCTCGAGAACCGCAGAGGACGAGGCGGCGAAGGGGAAAGCCGTCTGCTTGGTGATCGCGCTGTCGTAGCGCTCGAACACCTCGTTTCCGCCAACCGGGAGCCGATCTGGCTCGTCATCGACGATTGTCACCGGCTGGGCGATTTCGATTCGGATTTTCTGGCCCGGGTCCACGACAGCCCCAAGCTGTCGAAGGCTCTACGCCTGGTGCTCATCGGCCGCACTGCAATCAACTGGGACGACCGTTTCTCTTCGACACCCGAGATGCCCATCAGCGTCCTCGACGAGCAGGAAACCCGCAAGCTCGCCGAACAATTGACAGTCGGGTTCGCGCTGCCCGAGGAACTCTTGACTCGGCTGCTCGCGGAGGTGGGTGGCAACCCATTCGTGCTCGAAGAGGGGTTGTTCGCCCTGGTGCACGACAAGAGTCTGCGCAGGGTCTACGGCAGCTTCTTCTTCGCCGGCAATCCAGAGCGCGAGTTCGCCCCGTCGCAGCGTTTTGTGCGGCACATCGAAGCCGAGGTGGGGCGACTTTCGGACTTGTGGCCGGTCCGTCTCTTGAGCTTGCTGGACGAGGCGGCTCCCGAAGCCGAGCTCGCTTCGGCGTCCTCGTTGATCGGCCACGACACCACTCCGGGATGGGCAGCGCCGTTGGTCGACGCGGGAATCCTCGTCGCCGCCGAATCGCCCTGGGGCCACGGAGTGACGATCGCGACAATCGCCCAGCGCGAGGCTCTCGAACAGACCCTCTCCGAGGCCGACCGTGACCCCCTCAAACAGCACGTCGGCGAATTGCTGGCGGGTTCCGGCGAAGGCGGCGAGGCGCACTGGCGCTCTTATCAACTACTGGCAGGAAGTGCCGAGGCCACCGAACCGCTGCTCAAGCTCGTCAGGAGCTCGTACGCCACAAAGCTACCCCAACGAGAGTTGCTTGACGCGCTCACCAGCGAGCTCAGGCGGCATCACGCGAGCGGCGGCGACCCTGCAATCGAACTCGAGCTCTTGTGGCGGCTTCTGCCTCTGGCGCGTCGCCAAGGCCTACTGCGCAACTATGAAGACGAACTCACCCGCGGTGTCGAATTGGGGAAGTCGGATCCCCTGAGGTTGTTGGCCCTGGCCAGTATCAAGGCCGAGATGGAGCAGGAATCGGGCCGGTTGGAGGTCGCCGAAGGGACGATCAAGAAAGCCCTGGAGGCCGCGGCGAGCGCCGAGCCGAAGCGCAAGGCTCTTTTGCTCATCCAACTCGGGCGGCTCTTGCAGCGCCAACAACGTCTCGGGGAAGCGCAAGAACTTTTTCTAAACGTCCGCGAAGCGGTGGGCCAGGAGGGCTCCAGCCCCTTGACCGCCACCTGCGACTTCTACCTGGGAAACGTCGCCCTGCGTCAGGGTCGGCACGAGGACGCCGAACAGGCTCACAAAGCCGCACTGAAGGAGCGGCGACGCCACGACCTCCCGGGACCCACCGGGGCCTCGCTCTCGGCCCTCGGCGCCGTGGCGATCGGCCGCGGGCACTACCCGGCGGCTCTCGAGTACTACCGCGAGGCCCAACAGCTGCTCGAAGAGCACGGCAAGGCGGCCGACGCGAGCTACGCGCTCATAGGTGTCGCCAAGGCCCTGAACCGGATGGGCGACCATACCGGAGCAACCGGCCCGGTGCGCAAGGCCCTCGAACTGAGGCAGGACCGGGGCGATTCAGCCGGCGTGGCGATTGCGCAACTGGCGGTGGCGCGGAACTACTTCGACATCGGCCGGCCGGACACCGCTCTCGAACTGGCGCGCAAGGCACACTTCCAGCTCAGCATGCTGTCGGCGGAAGGACATCTGGCGGACGCCGAAGCGCTCATCGGGCGGGTTCACCTCAGCCGTCGACGGTACGATCGCGCCAAGACGCGCTGTACGACGGCCGCCGATCTCCACCGCAGCGAAGGCGACCTCGAGGGAGCCGCCCTGGACGTCTCGGGGCTGCTCGAGATCGCCCTCGCCGAAGGCGACAACGAGTCAGTGAGACGGCACACGACGGAGCTCAAGAACCTACTGAACGACCTGCCACCCTCCGATGTCGGCGACCTGCTGGCCTATCGGCTGTACCAGGGGCTCGAGCATCTCACCGCAGCGGGGCTCAAGGTGGGTGATCCGCTCACCTACCTGAGCAAAGCCTACAAAGGAGTGCTTCAGAAGGCCGAGCACCTGAGCCACGAGCAGAGACAACGCTATCTGTTCCAGCTCCGGAATAATCAGGAGATCGTCGCCGAGGCCACCGAGAAGGGGCTGACCGGAGCCTAACGCCGGTGGGAACACGGGGCCCGGCAAGCCGGAAACGACACCCGCCGCTGCGGGCGGTTGCAAGCGTCTGTTTGCTGGCGGCAGCCATCGGTTGCCCGGGTGATAGGGAGCCGCAGAAGCCGCAGAATCACCACGGATTCGCGTCGGTGGCGCCAACGACCCCGCCCGCGATCCGCGCCGAAATGAGCCTGGTCGCGGCCTGGCAGCTCGCCCACCCCGAGGGCGAGCCGCACCAGTGGACCAACGCGGTCCTTTACGCCGGAATCATGGCCGCCTACCGAGCGACCGCCGATCCTGACTATCTCGCTGTCGCGACCCGGATGGCCGCGAGTGAGAACTGGCAGCCGGGCCCGCGCACTCGACATGCTGACGACCACGCCATCGCCCAGACCTATCTCGACCTGTCGCGCATCCATGACGACCCGAGGATGCGAGAGCCGTTTCGAGCCGTGCTCGAAGACATGATGGCTCAACCGCCACGGTGGAAAAAGAAGTACCAGACGATCGACTACTGGTGGGCCGACGCGCTTTTTATGTCGCCGCCAGCGGTGGCGAAACTCTCTCGCCTCACTGGGGACGACCGCTATCTGCACTTTCTCGACCGCCTGTGGCGGCAGGCTCATGAGCTGCTCTACGACGCCGAGGAGAACCTGTTCTACCGGGATGCGCGTTACCTGCCGAAAGCCGGCGGAACCAAGATCTTCTGGTCGCGTGCCAACGGTTGGGTTCTCGCCGGGACCGCCCTTCTTCTCGACGAAATGCCCGAGGATCACCCCGGTCGGCTCTTCTACGTCGAGATTCTAGAGGCCATGGCTCGCCGCGTGTCGGATCTTCAGCCGCCGGATGGCCTCTGGCGCTCCGCCTTGCTCGGTCCCTCCCCTGGTGCCCCCGGTGAGACCAGCGCCACGGCTCTCTTCTGCTATGCGCTCGCGTGGGGCGTCAACCGAGGTTTCCTGGATCGGAACAGGTCTTTGCCGGTGATCCGCCGCGCCTGGGCCGGGCTTCATCGGAATCTGGACGTAGAGGGGCGTCTCGGATGGGTGCAGCCACCCGCCGCGGAGCCCGGCACAGTCACCGAGAGCGACACGGCACCTTATGGTGCCGGTGCCTTTCTGCTCGCCGCAAGTGAAATGCTCGAGCTGGCCGAGCAGACGGGAACCTCGAGCCGGCGGGACCCGACTCCGGAGCCGTCCGATAACTGAGCCGCTCAGTCCTCGGCGGTGCCGTGTTTTAGAAACGTACCGGCTTGATATTCGGCAAACGCCTGGCGCAGCTCGGCCTGGGTGTTCATGACGATGGGACCGTACCAGGCCACCGGTTCTTGTAGCGGCTTCCCCGAAACGAGCAGGAAGCGAATCCCCTCCTCACCTGCTTCGACGGTCACCTCGTCGCCCCGGTCAAAAAGTATCAGCGACCGGTTTCCCGCCGCTTCCGAGAGCGACGTATCGGCCCAACCCATGCCCTCGGTCGGGACCGACAGGGGCTCCGAAGCGTTACAAA
>JAOTZA010000247.1 GCA_029861655.1 Acidobacteriota bacterium
AGGATGAGCCGCGAGGTGAAGGTGCGATCGGCGATCGTCAGCGGCTCGACATCTAGCGATGTCAGCGAGGTGGTTGTCGTCATGGGAGGGGGATTGTATAAGGGAATTGAAGAAGAGGAGACGGGGACACCATGCTGCATGGTGTCCCCGCTTCTGAACCTCAGCGCGAGCCCAAGGGCACGTAGTACTGAGTGCCCTTGATGGGTTTGGAGATCCGCTGCACCAGATCTTCGAAGTCGTCCGGGTTGGCGGCGAAGTTCAAGTTCCGGGTGTCGACGACCATCAGGGCTGAGCGGTTGTAGTAGTGGTAGTAGTGGTTGTAGGCGTCGAGCAGCTCGCGCATGTAGTCCTCGGACATAGCCCTTTCGAACGAGCGGTCCCGCCGGGAGATGCGGTCCATGCAGGTCTCGAGGTTGGCCACCAGATAGATGACGAGATCCGGCACGGCCAGGTTGGGCTCGAGCAAGGTGTAGAGCTTGTCGAAGAGCATGAGCTCGTCATCCGACAGGTTGAGATACGCGAAGATGCGGTTCTTTGGGAAGGTGTAGTCGGCGACCAGCAAGCGGTCGAAGAGTTCACGCTGAGCTATGTCCTGCTGCTGTTTGTAGCGCGACAGCAGAAAGTAGAGCTCGGTCTGGAAGGCGGCGCCCGGCTGGTCTTCGTAGAAGGAGGGCAGAAAAGGATTGGAGACGTCCTCCAGGATTTTCACTCCGTCGAAACGCTCGGCCAGAAGCTCGACAAGTGTGGTCTTGCCGACCCCGATCGGGCCGTCGACCGCGATGTAGTTGACGGGAAGGGGATCCACCACGGGTTACTGGATTTCCGCCACGTTCTCTAGGCAGTGGCTGCCGCGGGCCGTTCGATGGAGTTGTAGAGAGTGTCGCGCTCGACCGGTTCGCATCCCGCTTCGCGCAGGATGCGCTCGAGCTCGGGGCGGGTCAGGTGCTGCTCGGTCTCGGCGCCGGCCATGTGGTAGATCGTTTCCTCGACCACCGTCCCGTCGAAGTCGTCGGCGCCAAAGGACATCGCGACCTGGGCCAGCTTGGGGCTGATCATGATCCAGTAGGCCTTGATGTGGGGGAAGTTGTCGAGCACCAACCGCGCCGTGGCCAGGTGTCTGAGATCCTCGGTGCCAGTGGTGTGGTACTCGAGCCCCATGTAGTTGTTCTCGGGGTGGTAGGCGAGTGGAATAAAGGTATTGAAACCGCCCGTTTCGTCCTGAAGATCGCGGAGCTGCAACAGGTGGTCGACTTTGTGCTCGGGTTTTTCGACATGGCCGTAGAGCATGGTGGCGTTTGAGGGGATCCCCATCTGGTGCGCGGTGCGGTGGACCTCCACCCACTCGCCGGCGTCGAGCTTGCCGTTACAGATGATCTCGCGTACTTCGGTGTGGAAGATCTCGGCGCCACCACCGGGTAGCGAACCGAGCCCCGCCTCGCGGAGCCGCTCGAGGACCTCGCCGATCGAGATCTTTTCGAGTTGGGCGAACCAGCCGATCTCGATGGCGGTGAAGGCTTTTAAATGGACGCTCGGAAACCTTTCCTTCAACCCGCGCATCATCTCCAGATACCAGTCGAACGAAAGATCCGGGTGGAGTCCGCCGACGATGTGAAACTCGGTGACCTGATCGCCACCTTGTTTGGCGGCGTGCTCGTAGACCTCTTCGTGGGTCATCTTCCAGGCGTGGTCCTCGCCCGGGAGCGCCGCAAAGCTGCAGAACTTGCAGTCGTAGGTGTAAACGCAGATGTTGGTCGGGTTGATATGCCGGTTGATGTTGAAGTAGGCGATGTCGCCGTGGAGTTTGCGTCGTACCGAGTCCGCCAGTTTTCCCAGGTGCAGGAGATGGGGCGTGGTGAAACAGAGAAGCGCGTCGTTTTCGGACAGACGTTGGCCATCGCGCACCTTGGCGGCCAACTCCACCAGGGGTGCGGGGAACCGCTCGGGCTGAATGGTGGTGGTCATTCTCGCGTTATCGCAGGCGTCTTTCCGGAGTCGAAAGTATATCCCGGTAAGAGCGGGTTCTTGTTCTACCTTTTGGGCTCTCCGGACTCTTCCTCGGACCCTTCCATCTGCTCGATCTCCTGGGCCTTCTGAAGCTCCTGAAGCTCCTGAAGCATGGCCTGGACCCGACCGTTCTCCGGCTCGAGCTCGAGAACCTTTTTGAGTGCCACGATCGCAGCTTCGTTGTCTCCCTGGAGCTGGCGAAGTTGCGCCAGAGCGCCAAAGGTCATGGCCGATTCGGGGAAATGCTCGAGGTTGAGCTGGATGAGCGACGACGCGGTTTCGACATCTCCCTTGACCGCGAGCATTCCGGCTGCGCGTACCAGGGTCTGTTCGGCGAAGTCGTAGCTCTGGCCTCCGTAGTGCCTTTCCCGTAGCTCGGCGTACTTGGCCACGGCGGCGTTGGCGCCATCGGTCGTGGCGACTCGCACCAAGAGATCGTGGAGCTGCTCGGGGTGCGCCGTGCCGCGGTGGCAGGTGATGCACTGGACTTCCAGGACCGGTTCATCGCCCTCGAGTTTCGATAGATGGTCTTCATTGATGGACTGGACCATGCGTAGCATAAGGCGGGCCGCTTCTTTCTCGGGTTTCTCGTCCGAGGCGAAGTCGAACGTGAAGATCGGCTGACCTTCTTCGCCGACGTGGCAGAACTGGCAACGCACGCCAAGGGCAGCGGTAAACCCCTTCATCTTGTCGATCAGCTCGGCAGGTGGCGTGTCCGGAGAAAAGATCTGGAGATTCTTGAGCTCGGGCGGCCAGTTGGGGGGACCGCCCTGAGCTGCGGCCGGCGACGGCGACAGGATGACAAGAATCGCCAGGAAGGCGGTTAGGGCAAGGATGGCGGTTCGAGGTTCTCGGGATGGTGTCGTTTGCATTCGGGAACCTCCTCATTTTCTGTGGTTCGCCGCCAGCGTGCGCATCCGCAACCGGAAGTCGTTTGGGGTGACCTCCAGGAGCTCGTCGTCGTCCAGGAACTCGATGGCTTGTTCGAGGCTCAGGATCCGCGGTGGGACCAATCGGACGAAGTCGTCGGCCGATGCGGCACGCATGTTGGTGAGCTTCTTTTCCTTTGTGATGTTGACATCGAGATCTTGCGGCCGGCAGTGCTCGCCAACGATCATGCCTTCGTAGACCTCGTCGCCCGGGGCGACAAAGAAAACGCCGCGTGGTTGTAGATGATCGACGGCGAAAGCGGTCACCCGTCCGGCGCGGTCCGCGATCAGCGCGCCGTTGGCCCGCCGCGGGATGTCGCCCTGCCAGGGCCCGAACCCTTCGAACAGGTGGTTGAGGATCCCGGTGCCGCGTGTCTCGGTCAGAAACTCCGAGCGAAATCCCACGAGCCCGCGCGCCGGGATAGTGAAGTCCATCCGCACTCGGCCGCCGCCGTGGTTGATCATCTTGTTCATACGGCCTTTACGCGGTCCGAGTTTCTGGGTCACGGCGCCGATGAACTCTTCCGGGCAGTCGACGCTCAAGAGCTCCATCGGTTCGAGAACCTTGCCGTTCTCGGTCCGGGTGACTACGCGGGGCTTGCCGACCGAGAACTCGTACAACTCCCGACGCATGGTCTCGATCAGGATCGCGAGCTGGAGCTCGCCCCGGCCGACGACCTGGATCTCGTTGTGGGTTCGATTGTCCTCGACCCGGATGGCGACGTTGGTGAGGATCTCACGCGCCAGCCGCTCCCGCAGATGTCGCATGGTGAGAAGCTTGCCGCCGGAGTGGGCTGTGCCCGAAAACGGGGAATCGTTGATCGAGAAGCTCATCGCCAGGGTCGGCTCGTCGATGTGGATTGGCGGCAGGGCTTGCGGGTCCTGGGCGTCGGTCAGGGTCTCGCCGATGGCGATCTCGTCGAGACCGGCGACCGCGACGATCTCGCCCGCCGACGCCTCTTCGATCTCGTTTCGTTCCAGACCGCTAAAGCCGTAGAGCCTTGTGACCTGGAGGGTCTCTGTTGTGCCGTCGAGCTTGTAGCGGGCGATCGTGTCGCCCTTCCGGACCGTCCCCTCGAACACGCGGCCGATGGCGAGTCGGCCGACGTAGTCGTCGTAGTCGAGGGTGGTTACGAGGATCTGCAGGGGCCGGCCGGGATGATGGCTGGGTGCCGGTACCGAGCGAACGATCTCGTCGAAGAGCAACCTGAGGTCCTCGTCCTCACCGTCGGGGGAGGTGCGGCAGGTGCCGGCCTTGGCATTGGCGTAGAGGACCGGGAACTCCAGCTGCTCGGGCTCGGCGTCGAGGTCGATAAAAAGATCATAGATCTCGTTGAGCACTTCTTCGGCGCGAGCATCGGATCGATCGATCTTGTTGACGACCACGATCGGCTTCAAGTCGTCGTTGAGTGCCTTGCGCAGCACAAAGCGGGTCTGGGGCAACGGCCCCTCGCTGGCGTCGACCAGCAGCAGGACGCCATCAACCAGTTTCAGGATGCGTTCGACCTCGCCGCCAAAATCGGCGTGCCCCGGGGTGTCGACGATATTGATGTGGATTCCGTTGTACTCGACCGCGGTGTTCTTGGCGAGGATCGTGATTCCCTTCTCGCGCTCGAGGTCGTTCGAATCCATCACCCGGGTGCGGACCGCCTCGTTGGAACGGAAGATGCCGCTTTGCCACAACATGGCGTCGACCAGGGTGGTCTTGCCGTGGTCGACATGGGCGATGATCGCGAGGTTCCTCAGGTCGGTCCTGAGATCGGTTCTGAGGTCGGTTCCTTCTTCGGTGCTCACGGCGCGGACTCGATTCTTGGTTGTGATGGGGCAGCGGCGCCCGAACGGGCCGCGAGCGCGGATCTTACCCCCAAACAGCGAATTGCTCGCCTGGAGAGCGCCGCACGGGATGGCGATGGGGCCGACTACCTGGCCGAGACGTCGGTGTCCGACCGGTTCTGAAGCTCCGCGGGTAGGTGGACCGGCTCGATACGGCCGCCGCG
>JAOTZA010000025.1 GCA_029861655.1 Acidobacteriota bacterium
GACGGCAAGTGGGTAGTATCGAGAGCCAAAGGGTGGAGCGGAGTGGGGTGGAGCTCTCTACCCTTCGCAGGAGCCGCTCTCTCAATTGGGGCGTGCTCGTCGGGATCGGAGCGATGCACGTAGGCTCTCTTCTGGCTCCGTTCTTCTTTACCTGGAGCGGGTTGGTGGTCGCCTGTTTTCTCTACTGGGTCTCGGGTTGTCTTGGTGTCACCATCGGCTACCACCGGCTTCTGACTCATAGGAGTTTCAAGACCCCAAAGTGGTTCGAGTACTTTCTCACCGCCTGCGCCTGTCTGGCGTGGCAGGGAGGACCGGTTCAGTGGGTTGGTGTCCATCGTATCCATCACGCCCATTCGGATACGGATGGTGATCCTCACACCCCCAGCCATGGGTTCGCCTGGTCGCATGTCTTCTGGTGCATGTTCAAGGAGGCCGAGGGGCGGCGAGCCGCCGATGCCGCCAAGGATCTGTTACGTGACCGCGGTCTGCGGTTCCTGGATCGTCACTTTCGGTGGCCCCAGCTGGCTCTAATGCTCTTTCTGTTCGGTGCCGGCGAGCTGGCGGGGTCCTTCGGCCTGTTCGCGGCCGATGGCGCTTCCTGGGTCGTGTGGGGTGTGTTTGTTCGTACGGTCTTTCTCTACCACTCGACCTGGTTCGTCAATTCGGCTTCTCACACCTGGGGATATCGCAACTTCGCAACCGATGACAACTCGACCAACCTCTGGTGGGTGTCGCTGCTTTCTTTTGGCGAAGGTTGGCATAACAACCATCATGCCTACCAGCGATCGGTAGCTCATGGGATGCGTTGGTTCGAACTCGATGTGAGCTATCTCATCATCCGGACCTTCTCCAAGATGGGATTGGCGTGGGACCTCATCTTGCCGCCGGTCGTCTCGCCGTCGTCTAGCAGCTCATAGCGACGGGCGGCCTGGCGCACCCTGCGCTGATAGCGCGGAAAGATTTGATACTTTCCAAAGGTCGTCCGGCGAGCGGCGATTGACTTGGAGATTTCGTCAATACGGCGGGGAGAGTAGATGGATAACTACGAGAAGCTAGGTGCGTTTTACCTCGGTCGTCACTACGACCTCGAGAAGAAGGAGCAGGAAGACAGTCTCCTTCTTTACGATTCCAAGGATCTGGTCACCCACGCCGTCTGCGTCGGGATGACTGGAAGCGGCAAGACGGGATTGTGCGTCACTCTTCTCGAAGAGGCGGCGATCGACGGGATCCCGGCGATTATCGTAGATCCGAAAGGGGATCTAGCCAACCTTCTGTTGACGTTCCCGAATCTCAGTCCGCAGGATTTTCGGCCCTGGATCAACGAGGACGACGCGCGCCGGAAGGAGCTCTCACCCGACGAGTTCGCCGCCGAGCAGGCGGATTTGTGGAAAAACGGTCTGGCCTCGTATGGCCAGAGTGGAGACCGAATCCGGCGTTTACGCGAATCGGCGGAGTTTGTGGTCTACACCCCCGGCAGCGAGGCGGGGCAGCCGGTGTCGATTCTGTCTTCTTTTGACGCGCCGTCTCAGGCGGTTCTCGACGAGGCGGATCTGCTACGCGAACGGATCTCGAGTACGTCGACAAGCCTGTTGGGCCTTCTGGGAATCGACGCCGACCCGATCCAGAGCCGCGAGCACATCCTGCTGTCGACGATCCTCGATTATCTCTGGAAGCAGGGTACACCGGTCGACCTCGGAGCGCTCATCCAGGCGATCCAGAGCCCCCCCATCGACCGGGTGGGAGTCATGGAGCTCGACTCGTTCTTTCCCCCCAAGGAGCGGTTCAAATTCGCCATGCAGGTCAACAATCTTCTGGCAGCACCCAGTTTCCAGGGTTGGTTGCGGGGGCAGCCGCTCGATCTCGGCGAGATTCTGCACACACCCGAAGGCAAGCCAAGGGTGGCTATTTTTTCAATCGCCCATCTCGCGGACGCCGAGCGGATGTTCTTTGTTTCGCTGCTCTTGAACCAGACGCTCTCCTGGATGCGCTCGAGACCCGGGACGACGAGTTTGAGGGCGATGCTCTATATGGACGAGATCTTCGGTTATATGCCGCCTGTCGCCGAACCGCCATCCAAGAAGCCTCTCTTGACGCTTCTCAAGCAGGCGCGAGCCTACGGAGTTGGGGTGGTGCTGGCGACGCAGAATCCCGTCGATCTCGACTACAAAGGGCTTTCGAATACTGGCACCTGGTTTATCGGGCGCCTGCAGACCGAGCGCGACAAAGACCGTGTGCTCCAGGGCCTCGAGGGGATCGCTGAGGGGGCTGGCTTCGATCGGAAGGAAGCCGAGAAGATCATCACCGGTTTGGGTAAGAGGGTGTTTCTCCTCCACAACGTTCACGAGGAGGGGCCAGTGGTGTTTCACACGCGCTGGGCCATGTCGTATCTGAGGGGGCCGCTGACACGCCAGCAGATCAAGACCCTGATGAAGGATCGCAAGCCGGAGATCGCGTCCGCGGCTTTGTCGGCCACGAGTCCGACGGGCCCACCGGCGGTGTCGGCAGCAGCGGCGGAAACGGTGACGACACGACCGGTCCTGCCGCCGGAAATACGACAGTACTTTGTTCGACCTAGCGAAGGAGCTCGCTTTTCGCCTCATCTATTGGGTCTTGGGAAGGTCCACTATGTCCACCGGAGTTCCAAGAAGACGGTTCACACCGACGAGATAGCGCTAGCGATCCGCCTGACTCCGGAACTGATCGATCCGGACTGGGAGGAGGCGGTCTCGGTCGAGATCGACGAGCGCGATCTGGAGCGCAACGGACCGGCAGCCGCTAGCTTTGGAGACGTGCCAGCCGGCGCCACCAAGGCGTCCAACTTCAAGAGCTGGCAGAAGAAGCTGGCGGATTTTCTTTACCGCGAGCGGGGTCTCGACCTTTTCAAGAGCCGAGTCTACAAGCTCACTTCCGAACCGCTCGAAAGCGAACGGGATTTCCGCATCCGTCTGGGTGAGTTGGCGAGAGAAAGGCGTGACGCCGCGAAAGAGAAGTTACGCAAGAAGTACGAGACCAAGACCGAGCGTCTCGAGGAGAGGCTGCGCAAAGCCCGGCAGAGGCTGGAGGTCGAGCAGGAACAGGCCAAGGGACAGAAGTTGCAGAGCGCGCTGTCAATTGGTGCCACGCTGTTGGGAGCCTTCACGGGACGAAAGAAGCTGAGCTACACGACGCTCAGCCGCGCCAGAACGGCAGCCGGCAGAATGGGTCGCTCCGCGAAGGAGAAGGCCGACATCGAGCGCGCGTCGGAGAACATCGAGACGCTTGTGCAGGATATCGAGGAGCTGTCACAGGAGCTCGAGAGTGAGCTCGACGCGCTCGACGAACGCTACGATCCACTGAGCGAAGAACTCGAGACGACCTCTCTCAGGCCGCGGCGTGCCGACGTCGACATAAAACTCGTTGCGCTTGCCTGGATGACCGACTGAAAGGACGCGTTAGAGATCGCCCAACGAGCGACTTAGCGGTCCACCCAATAATTGGGCGCTTCCTTTGTGATCACCACATCGTGGGCGTGGCCCTCCTTGAGGCCGGCCGACGTGACGCGCACAAAACGAGCATCCTGGCGGAGTTTCTCGACCGAATCACAGCCGGCCAGCCCCATACCGGATCGAAGGCCACCAACCATCTGAAGCATCATCGTGTGGAGGCTGCCTTTGTGGGGAACCATGCCTTCGATTCCTTCGGGAACGAGCTTCCCCAGCTCTTCGGTGTCGGTCTGGAAGTAGCGGTCGGCGGAGCCTCTCGACATTGCCGAAAGTGACCCCATGCCGCGATGCGCCTTGTAGCTGCGGCCCTGGTAGAGGATGGTCTCGCCCGGGCTCTCCTTGGTGCCGGCGAAAAGCGAGCCGAGCATCACGGAGTGGGCACCGGCGGCAATCGATTTTGTCATGTCGCCGGAGAATTTGATGCCACCGTCGGCGATCACCGGTATGTCGCCCTCGGCAGCGGCTCGAGCGCAATCCTGGACCGCGGTGATCTGGGGTAGCCCGCCCCCGGTCACGATGCGCGTGGTGCAAATCGAGCCCGGTCCGATTCCGACCTTGACCCCGTCGACCCCGCGTTCGATCAACGCCCGAGTTCCTTCCGCGGTTGCCACGTTGCCGGCGATGATGCGGGTGTCGGGGAAGCGTTCGCGCAGAGTGCCCGCGGCATCGAGGACGCCCTTGCTGTGTGCATGGGAGGAATCCAGCACCAGAAAGTCTATGCTTGCGTCCACCAGGGCCCGAGCCCGATTCAGGTAGTCACCGCCGGAGCCGATGGCCGCGCCTACCCGCAGTCGTCCCAAGTCGTCCTTGCACGCGTCGGGGTATCGCATCGTCTTTTCGATGTCTTTGACGGTGATCAGCCCGGTGAGATTGTTGTCGGAGTCCACGACCAGCAGTTTCTCGATTCGGTGCCGGTGGAGTAGGGCCTTGGCCTCCTCGAGAGTTGTGCCCTCGGGTACGGTCACGAGGCCTTCCTTTGTCATCAGCTCTTCGATTGGCTTTTCGAGATCGGTTTCGAAACGCAAGTCGCGGTTGGTGAGTATTCCGACGAGGTGACCGCCTGAATCGGTGACCGGAACGCCGGAGATCTTGTAACGAGCCATCACCTCGAGGGCCTCACGGATACGCTGCCGGGGTTGCATCGTCACGGGATCGACGATCATCCCTGCCTCGCTGCGCTTGACTCTGTCGATTTCCGACGCTTGCTCGTCGATAGAGAGGTTCTTGTGAACGACTCCGACTCCGCCCTCCTGGGCCAGGGCGATCGCCAGTTCGGCCTCGGTGACGGTATCCATCGCCGCCGAGACCACCGGGATGTTCATTTCGATCCCACGACAGAGCCTTGTCCGCAGGTCGACGCTGTTGGGGTGGACCTGCGAAAAAGCCGGGACGATGAGGACATCGTCGAAAGTCAACGCGACAGGGGGGGCGGAATTGTCGCTCATCTAGCAGCCAGGCTCTCGGGGTCTCCGCGTCACGGAATTGCGGCGCAGAGTATCAGATGACCGCCCGCTACTGTGCGGTCGTTGCGGATCGCGCACCCCAGTGTTTGCCGATCGCGGCCTGGGCCTCGCGGTCTCGGAGCGAGAAGTTGCGTCGCGAATAGGTCGGCCCCGGCGTCCACTTCCACCAGAACATGCCCTCGACGACGCTCTCATCGGCGACGCGCTCCATCGCCGCTTCCATCAGCCGGACCCTGAGAGCGCGGGCCGTCGGGGTGTCCTCCACCTGGTAACGCCAAGGTTCGCTCGCCGCCGTCGAGTTGACGTTGTAGCCGATCTCGGCAAAGAGCACCGGTTTGTCGCCGTGTCGTTTCGACAAATCACGCAACCGGCCGAGAGGCTCGTCCCAGCCGGTCCGCAGCTCGTCCAGATCCGGGTCGGCCGCCGCGGAAAGCGGGAAATAAGCGTGGACGCCGATCACGTCCACGGCGTCCCAGAACGGCACACGGTCTAGTGAGTCCCAGTTGGCGGCGTAGACGAGCCGTCCGGAGTAGACCTTCCTCACCGCAGCGATCATCTCTCGCCAGTCGCTCTCTCGGTGGGTGGTCTTCTCGTACTCGACGCCGACAGCGAGCAGGGGGATGCCGTGTTGCTCGGCAAACGCCGCCTGGTCGGTTATAAAACCGCGATATTGGTCAAAGAACCTCTTCCAAGCTTCCTCGGTGTCAAACGATATCGATCCGCGCCACTCGAACTGACCCCAGTACCCGAGATGTGGTTTCCAGAACATACTCGTACCGGCGCGGCGCGCCAGCTTCACCGCGCTTTCGAGGAACTCGGTCGAGCGGGCTGGACGGTATTCGACGGTCCCGTTGCGCTTGACCCAGGCGTAGGGGTGGATGGCCACCCAATTGACACCTAGGGACGTGAGCTCCGAGAGGGCATCCTCCATCGCTGGGGAGCCCCAGATCGGGCCCCAACGTGGGCAGGAGATGATGGCGCCGCGGATGGGTTGGGATCCGATCCGATGGGTGCGTCGAGGCTGCGTCGTGGTGAGTGCGGGGAGGGCCAAGATCGACAGAGCCATCACCAACGAGAACGCTGTCATCGTGCCGAGGGCCCTCGGGACGGTCCTCCGCACCGGCAGGTCAACGCGGCGGTCGCGTCCGCCGCTCATTCAGGACGCCGCTTGCGCCGCCGCGCCGTGGCATTTCTTGTACTTCTTCCCCGAGCCGCAAGGACACGGAGAATTGCGGCCGATTTTTTCTGAAGACCGCACAACGGTCTTCTGTCTCGTTGCGGTCTTTGAAGGGGCGGAGAACTCGAACCCGGAGGCCGGCGCTTTGCGGCGGCGACGCTGTTCCGCCATCTGCTCTTCCGAGATCGGTTCGGCTCGGAACAGCGTCCTGGTAATGGCGTCCTCGATCCGCTCCCTCATCGCCTCGAAGAGCTCATAGCTCTCGCGTTTGTACTCCTGCTTGGGGTCGCGCTGACCGTAGCCTCGTAGACCGATGCCCTCTCGCAGGTGATCCAGTGCCAGCAGATGGTCTTTCCACGAGTTGTCCACGATGCGGAGGAGTACTTCACGCTCGAAATGCCGCATCAGATCGTCACCGAGCCGCTCCTCCTTCTCGTTGTACTTGGCCTCAATGGGATTCCAGAGCGTGTTGCGGAGCTCATCGATTCCGAGCTCACCGATGTCGGCCTCGAGCTCCGAGACCGAGATGTCGAAATAGGCGAGAATGTCGGTGGAGACTTCGCCCAGATTCCAGTCGTCCGGGTCCAACTTCTCGGGGCAATGGTTGTCGAGAACGAAATCGAGGATGTCGCGCGACACCGACAGGACATAGTCCTTGCCTTCGGCTCCGGTTTGGATTCCGTGGCGAAGCCGATACACCTCCTCGCGCTGCTTGTTCATCACGTCGTCGTACTCGAGGAGGTTCTTGCGGATCTCGAAGTTTCTGGCCTCGACCTGCTTCTGAGCCCTCTCGATGGCCTTGCTGACCATCTTGTGCTCGATCGGCTCGCCTTCTTCCATACCCAACCGGCTGATCAGTCCTTGGACGCGGTCGGCTCCAAAGATCCTCATCAAGTCGTCTTCGAGCGAGAGATAGAAACGGGACGAACCTGGGTCTCCTTGACGGCCCGAACGGCCACGGAGCTGATTGTCGATCCGCCGCGACTCATGGCGCTCGGTACCGACAATATGCAGGCCGCCGGCGTCGAGCACTTCTTCCTTTTCCGTCTTGCACAACTCGGTGTAGTGGGCCACCGCCTTCTCGTAGGCCTCGGTTTCCGTCTCGGGATCGGCTTCGGCCCGCGCCAACCCTTCTGGGTTACCGCCGAGGACGATATCGGTGCCGCGACCGGCCATGTTGGTGGCGATCGTCACCGCGCCCTTGCGACCGGCCTGGGCCACGATCGGTGCTTCCCGCTCGTGGAACTTGGCGTTGAGCACGACATGCGGAACATTGGCGCGTTTGAGAAGCTTCGAAAGCTTCTCGCTGTTTTCGATCGAGATCGTGCCGACCAGGGAAGGCTGCCCACGCTCATGGCTGTCGTTGATGTCTTCGACCACCGCCTGCCATTTTTCCTTCTCGGTGACATAGACGAGATCCGAAGGATCCTCACGGATCATGGGTGCGTTGGTGGGGATCACGACGACATGGAGCTTGTAGATTTCACCGAATTCCGCCTCTTCGGTTTCCGCGGTTCCTGTCATTCCGCTGAGTTTTTCGTACATGCGGAAATAGTTCTGAAACGTAATCGTCGCGAGGGTCTGGTTCTCGCGCTCTATCCGCACGCCTTCCTTGGCTTCGACCGCCTGATGCAAACCGTCCGACCAACGTCGCCCGGTCATCATCCGGCCTGTGAATTCGTCGACAATGACGACTTTTCCGTCTTTGATCAGGTAATCGACGTCTCGCCTGTAGAGGCTGTGCGCCCTCAGGCCCTGGTTGATCCCATGGATCAGGTCCATGTTCTCGAGGTCGTAGAGGTTGTCGACCCCGAGCAGCTTCTCGACCTTGGAGACACCGTCGTCGGTCAGTGCGACGGTCTGCGCCTTCTCATCCACCAGGAAGTCGCCGGTGGTGTGTTTGGCGCCGTCGTCTTCTTCGATCTCCTCGCCACGGCCCAGCTTTGGGATGATGCGATCGATCCGGTAGTACTTGTCGACCGATTCTTCCGAGGGGCCCGAGATAATCAGCGGAGTCCGGGCTTCATCGACCAGGATCGAGTCCACTTCGTCGACGATCGCATAGTGATGGTCGCGCTGGACCTTGGACGTCAAGCTGAACTTCATGTTGTCGCGCAGATAGTCGAAACCGAACTCGTTGTTGGTTCCGTAGGTGACATCGGCCGCATAGGCGGCGCTGCGGTCGGCTTCCGGCATGTCACTCTTGATGCATCCGACTGTGAGACCCATGTAGCGATAGACCTGGCCCATCCACTCCGAGTCGCGATGAGCGAGGTAGTCGTTGACGGTCACAACATGAACGCCCTTGCCGACAAGCGCATTCAGATAGACTGGAAGCGTCGCGGCCAGGGTTTTCCCCTCACCGGTTTTCATCTCGGCGATCTTGCCCTGGTGGAGAACAATGCCACCCATGAGCTGCACATCGAACGGCCGCATCTTGAGCGAGCGCCAGGCGGCTTCACGTATCGTGGCGAAGACCGGGATCACCAGGTCGTCGAGGTTCGCCCCTTGGTCGAGTTGCTCGCGGAACCGATCGGTTTGGTCGCGTAGTTTCTGGTCGGACAGAGCCTTGATCTGGGGTTCGAGATTGTTGATCGCCTCTACGACCGGCTTCATGCGGTTGGCGTCGCGCTCGTGTTGGCTGCCGAAGACTTTGGTGAGAACCTGATTGAACATGGAGAGTCCGGCGCTGTCTGAATGGAGCGTCAGTCTAGCAAACCCGATTCAGGGAACTTGCATTCCCGAGGCGGCTCCGCCCACTCTGAAAGAGCCCCGTCCGAGAAGAGAGGATCAGCCGCGGGGGCGGTCGCGATCGAGCATATAGATCACCGGGTTCTCGGCCTTGCCGCCTACCAACACCTCGTAGTGCAGGTGGTAGCCGGTCGATCTTCCGGTTGTTCCAACATGACCGATAGTGTCGAAGCGGCTTACCCGCTGACCTGGAGTGACGGCAATCGAAGAGAGGTGTCCGTAGCGGGTCACAACATCAAAGGCGTGCTTGACATAGACCGCGTTTCCGAGGCCACCGCTTCGCCCGGCGTGGACGACGAGACCGTCGGCTGTCGCTTGCACCGGGCGGCCGGGGTTGGTCGCGATGTCGATTCCGAGATGGCTGGCGCGTTTGCGAGTAATTGGATCGATCCGCCAGCCAAAGGAGCTCGTGAAGATGCCGCGGACCGGAGCGATGGAAGGTCGTGAATTCGCCAACAATTCCTGGCTGCGGAATCCGCTGGACACTTCTTCGAGCGCCGAACTCAGACCGTCGGCGCGGTCGTGGAGCAATGACAGCTTCTGAGGCGGTTGCACATTCGTGTAGAGGCTCTCGCCGCCGATGCCCGCCGCTGGGTCATCACCCAGGCTGTCCAGTCCGGCTACGATTGCCAGTTTGCGGGTGCGTTCCTCGAAGTCGGACAATTGCTTCTCGAGCTCTCGGATGCTCACTTCGAAGTCCTGATTGATCTGACGCAGATCCTCGTTTTCGGAACGGACCTGTGTGAGTTCGTTTCTGTCGATGGCGTTGGTGAAGAAGGTCCAGGTAGTGAAGACCGACGCAGCTGTGAAGATTGCCACCGCCCCGACGACAAGCCGTAGCTGGTGATTGGTGATGCGGAACTTCCGAAATCGTGCCCGCGCATGAGGCACGAAGATTATGGTGTGCTGTTTTAGGCTCATCTTCTTTGTCTGCAAGGGGATGCGTGACCCCCTTCTGACCTTCCGCCGGATCGCGTCATTTTACTGTCCGCCAAGGCCTTGTCAAGAGAACTGAGCAACTTTCTCGCATGCGGATGGCGGTTTCGGGTGTTTGACAAGTCACGCCGCGATAAGCGCTTCGATCTCGTCCAGAGTCTGCAGCGCAGCGATGGCGAGCTGACGGTCGTGAGTCAAGGCGAGAATGACGTCCGCTACGACCTCCGGACCCTCCTCTACCTCGTCTTCGGTATGCTCGTAAAGGATTTCTGTAAGCACAAATGTGAAAGCCGCTGAGTCGTAGACCCGCGAGTCGAGCCGTGTGGCAAGCTCCTCGCAGAACCGGTTGTGCCAGTGGCCAGAGTAGTCAAGGGCGGCGAGTTGGCCGAGGATCTCGCCCCGGGCTGGAAACTGGATAAAGTTGCTCATTACGGACGTCCCGATGGAGAGTATACGTAGGGTACGCGGGAAAGCGCTGTTGAAGACGGAACAGTGGGAGCAGCCCGGATAGCCCTCAGGGGACGGCACGACGTGCTCTGAATTCGACCGACTCTTCCATCCGCTCGGTCAGGCGCCTCTGGTGGACCCCCGGTCGGATTCGGAGAGGTTTGCTGTGAAGATCGTGCAAGTTCCAACGCGTTTTCTTCGTCTTGAGCTAGGTGGAGATGCTGTCACGCGCTACAGCGGCCACCCCGTGGGGAATCGATGCTCTAGCGGTTCAGGTAGAGGTAGACATCCGTAACGGTTTGCCCCAGATGCAGATTGTCGGTCTGCCCGACACCGCGGTGAGAGAAAGCCGAGAGCGAGTCCGCGCGGCGGTACGCAATTGCGGCTTTCGCGTTCCGCCCCGATCGATCGTGGTCAATTTGGCGCCGGCTGACTTGCGCAAGGCGGGAAACCATCTCGATCTCGCAATTGCGATGTCGCTTCTGGCAGCGTTGGGCGAGCTGCCGCCCGAATGCCTCGAAGGTCGCATCTTCTGCGGGGAACTGGGGCTCGACGGGGGAATCCGGCCGATTCGGGGAGGTCTGGCGATCGCCGACTTGGGCCGGCGTCTCGAAGTCGCGGAGCTGCTGGTCCCAGTGGCCAACGCTGGGGAAGCGGCGGCGCTTGGGGAGGTGACGGTCGTCGGAGTCGGTAGTCTGGGCGAGGCCATCGAGCACGTGCTTGGAGTCACGCCCCTGAAACCCGCCCTGGGAGTACCGTTGTCCGGTGACCTCTCCTCCCGGGGCCCGGATCTGGCGGACGTGCGGGGTCAGGAGACCGCCAAGCGCTGCCTCGAGATTGCGGCTGCGGGTGGTCACAATCTTCTTCTTGTAGGCCCTCCGGGAGCGGGGAAGACAATGCTCGCCCGGCGACTCGCTGGACTCCTGCCGCCTTTGACCCTGGTTGAGTCGATCGAGCTCACCAAGATCCGATCTTTGATCGCAGACGAACCACCCTCGAATCTCCTGGCCACTCGTCCCTTCCGGAGCCCCCATTCGGGGATCTCGAGCGCCGCGATGATCGGTGGAGGCTCTATCCCACGACCTGGCGAGGTGAGCCTTGCTCACACGGGCGTTCTCTTCCTGGACGAGCTTCCGGAGTTCCGCCGTGACGCCCTCGAAGCGCTTCGTCAACCACTGGAAGACGGCTCGGTCACGGTTGTCAGGGCGCGAGCGCGAATGACCTACCCCGCTAGATTCTCTCTGGTTGGAGCGTGCAATCCTTGCCGGTGTGGTTTCTTCGGCGACTCCCGGAACGAGTGCGTCTGTACGCCACTCCAGGTCGAGGGATACCGCGGGAGGCTCTCCGGGCCGATGCTCGATCGGATCGATCTCCAGGTCGAGGTGCCCGCGGTGCAGCTTCAGGAGCTCAAAGCTTCACCCGGCGAGCCGAGCCGGACCGTAGCTCTTCGGGTGGCGGCCGCCCGATCGATCCAGAACGAGCGCTTCGACGGCCTGCTGTCAAATTCCAACGCCGAGATGACCAACGACGAGTTGGATCGGTTTTGCCCTCCAGACAAGGCAGCAAGCCGACTCCTGGAGGAGGCTTTCGAGCGGTTTGGGTTGTCGGCGCGAGCGTTCAACCGCGTCTTGAAAGTGGCTCGGACGATAGCCGATCTCGACTCGGCCGAGGGGATCGGGACCGGCCACGTCGCCGAGGCGATCCAGTATCGAAGCCTGGATCGACGCCCACCGGACTGAGCTCGCGCCCAGTTCAAATCTGGACTCTCATGCTTCCGCTTCCAGCCGCCAAGCCGGTCCGGTCGCGGCGGCGCCCCAAGCCGAGGCCATAGAATCCGACGGTGAGGGATCTCCGCACGCTGGCGATCGGTGCCGTATCGATGGCTTTTTTCGCTGGGTGTGGTGGTCCCCTTGCGGATGTCGGCGACTCCCTGCTCTTCGACCGGGAGCAGGGGCCCGATGTTCTGGTAGAGGAACGAGTTCTTGCTCCGCCTCCCGATGTCGGGACCAACCGGTTGGTCCGGGGATGGACCCCCTGGCGCCGCGAAGACGGCACCTTGTGGACAGTGGCGGGCCCCCAGGCAGCCGTGGAGTTTGTCGAGCTGGCGCCGCGAGCCCGCAAGCTGGTGTTCGATGGCGTGGTTCTTTCTTCAGGTGAAGCATGGGCGGAGGTTTTGTTCGACGGAGGAAACCGGCGGGTCGCGCTGACTCCCCGGCTGGTGTTCGACCTACCGCCGGCCGGCCGTTCTGGGAGTCGTTTCGTGCGTCTTCGGCTAGCACCGGGAACCTCCTATGCGGCCCGGGCCGTTGGCGTCGAGCCGTCCCTCGAGTCCGGGTCCGTCGACTGCGAGCAGTCGACCTGTCGCCAATCCGCTCCCTCCATCTTCGAGACGGTCCGGCGTGTGCGCTCGGGCTCCCGCCTTGTGGCCACGTTCGCACCTCCAAAGAGCCGGTCCCCAGAACTGAGTTTTCGGCTGGTGATAGAGCGAGAAAGCGCAGAGCCCCGCTCGGTGTTCTTCTGGGGAGGCTCGTGGCTGGATTCGTTTCGCGGAGAAAGACGGATCGACGTCGAGCTTCCCGGCCCTCGATCACAGGGCTCGGAAGGAGAGTGGGTGCGGCTGCGCTTTGAAGCGCAAGGCCAAGGAGCGGAGGCGGTGTGGCGGTCACTCCGTCTTTGGCAGCCCCCGGAAAAGGCAGGGGCCGAGCGTGGGGTTGCGCCGGAGATTGCGACGACGAGAGTCCCCAAGCCGCCACGTGTCGTCATCGTTTATGTCCTGGACGCTTTGCGGGCAGACTACATCTCCCACCTCGGTGGCGAGGCCGGGCTCACCCCGGTTATCGACGAGCTGGCAAGCCACGGTGTGACATTTCTCGAGCATCGATCTCCGGCGCCCAATACTCTTCCGTCCTCCAAAACCCTGCTAACCGGGCAGACATTCTTTTTGCGTGGCGGCTGGAAACTGACTCCGGACGGCCCAAGGACTTTGGCCGAGACCTATGCCCAGGCCGGGTACCGAACGGGGCTGTTCTCGGCCAACGGGAACGTGTCTTCGAACTTCGGAACCGATCGTGGCTTCAAGATGGTCGAGAAGTCGGTTCTGGTCGGCCCCGGCTATTGGAAGGAAGGCCCCGGCTACAGCGACACTGCCGAGCGGATCCATCGGGCGGCCCTCTCCTGGCTGGACAGTCTGGATGTCGATGATCGAGCGTTTCTGTACCTTCACACGCTGCATCCCCATACGCCGTATGACCCTCCTCCGGAACTCGCTCGGACGTTTGTGCGCGGCATCGATTCGCGGATCGATGGCGGCGTGAGAGTGCTCAGAGGCATCGGGCTGGGTCGTGTCACGCCGAGCGAGGAAGACCGCCGGAGGATCGAGCGTCTGTATGCCGCATCGGTGGCCTACAACGATCGAGAGTTGGGAGTTCTGCTTCGTGAGATCCGGTCGCGCTTTCGACGCGAAGAAGTTCTTCTGGTCGTTACCTCCGATCACGGCGAGGAGCTCTTCGATCACGGGGGGGTACTTCACGGATATACCCTCTACGAGGAGCTTCTACACATCCCCGCGGTGTTGCACTGGCCGGGAACCTTGGATGTGGGTCGTGTCGACCGGCCGACTGGTACGGCGGACCTCCACGATGCCTTGCGAGCGCTCGTCGATGCGGCGTGGGGCGAAGAGCGGCCGGGGATCTGGCAAGATCTGGCTTCCGAGGACGCCGATCCGAGTCTCCATCCAGGTCCTTATCCAGACATCCAGTTCGCCGCCGCTTCGGCCGTTCCGGGAGGGATCTTCTCTGCCCGCACGAAGAGGTGGAAACTGATCTGGGCGCCACAGGTCGGAGGTGGCTGGGGCATGGGCGGTGGGAAGGGTCGGAATCGCGACTGGGAGTATCTCTTTGACCTTTCGACAAGTCCTGGAGAAACAGCCAATCTCGCTGGTGCGAGGAATATGGAGGTGGACTGGCTGCGATCGCGTTTGCGAGCTTGGATCGAGAGCGGCACACGGAGTGAAGCCGGAGGGGAGGAAGCAGTCCTGGACGAAGAGACCCGCGGTCGCTTACGGGCGTTGGGCTATCTAGATTGACCGTGATTTCGATCCGTGAGACGGGCGCTCTGCGGTGCGCTTGATCCCCGGACCGACTGATATCAGCCCGCTGTGACCGCGCGGATACTCGAGCTGACCTTTTGTACAATAGGGCCGAAGGGGAGGATCAAGGATGAAAACCGCTATCGGATGCGTCGCCGTCGTCGCTCTCGTCGTCGGCATCGGTGTGTTCTACGGCCTGGGCCTTTACAACGGCCTAGTGGGTGCCGAGCAAGAAGTAGACAAAGCCTGGGCCAACGTCGAGGCCGCATATCAGAGACGGGCGGATCTGATCCCCAACTTGGTGGCAACCGTCAAGGGTGCTTCCGAGTTCGAGCAGGAAACGCTCAACCAGGTCATCGAGGCGAGGGCCAAGGCCACCGGCACGAGCATCGCGGCGACACCCGAGCTACTCAATGACCCCAACGCCTTTGCGCGATTTCAGGCGGCGCAGGATGGGTTGTCGTCGGCGTTGTCGCGCTTGTTGGTGGTGGTCGAGCGGTACCCGGAGCTCAAGGCTGTGGCCGCCTACCAGGATCTCATGGTGCAGCTCGAGGGCACCGAGAACCGCATCACGGTGGAGCGCACCCGCTACAACGAAGCGGCCAAGGCGCTCAATACGCGGATCAAGCGAGTGCCGGCCGCTTGGTTCATCCAGTGGTTTGGTTGGAGCTTCTCCGAGAAGAGCTACTTTGCGGCGCAAGAGGGTGCCGAGACCGCGCCACGCGTCCAGTTCTAGCTGCTGACAGGTTCGTAGCGTCGGTGGTCAGGCCCGTAAGATGATCCGACTCACCGGAACAGATCTCGGTCTGGAGGTCTTTGGCCGTGTGGTCGGCGGCGGTGTTCGGTGCGACCTCTCCTCGGAGGCCCGCGGCAGGGTCGAAGCCGGCCGCCGCACGATCGAGGAGGTGGTCGCCAGTGGGGAGCCGGTCTACGGCGTCAACACGGGGTTTGGCCGGCTTTCGAATCAGCGTATCCCGCAATCTCAGTTACAGGAGCTGCAGTTGCGGCTGCTGCTGAGCCACGCTGCGGGTGTTGGGAGGCCGCTTCCGGATCGGGTCGTCCGAGGCATGTTGGTACTACGTGCGAATACCCTGGCGCGCGGTTTTTCGGGGGTCCGGCCGGTGGTGATCGAACGCCTGCTGGTGATGCTCAACGAGGATGTGCTCCCGGTCGTTCCCAGCCGCGGCTCGGTGGGTGCCAGCGGCGATCTGGCTCCATTGGCTCATCTGGCGCTTCCCCTCATCGGCCGCGGCCGGGTTCGAGAGCGCGGCGCGGAGCGCGACGCGGCGGACGTTCTGGGCGAGCTTGGCCTCGAGCCCCTTGTTCTTCAGCCGAAGGAAGGACTGGCGCTGGTCAATGGCACACAGGCGATGACCTCGCTCGTCGGCATCGCGGCGCTTGGGGCGCGGGACTTGGTGCTCCAAGCCGACCTGATCGGAGCGCTGTCGACCGACGCCTACCGGGGGAGCGACGAACCCTTTGACGAGAGGCTGCATCGGTTGCGGCCGCATCCGGGCCAGATGGCCAGCGCCGCGAACCTTTGGAGTCTGCTGCAGGGTTCGCAGATCCGCGAGTCGCATCGGACGGGAGATCGGCGAGTCCAGGATCCTTACAGCCTGCGCTGCATGCCGGAGGTGCACGGTGCGGTACGCGACGCGCTGACGGACGTCGAGCGGCGGCTGGAGATCGAGATGAACTCTGTGACGGACAATCCGCTGGTGTTCTCGGACAGTGGCGAGGTGGTGGTCGGCGGCAATTTTCACGGCGAGCCGATGGCCATGGCAGCGGACATGCTGGCGATCGCGCTTGCCGAGTTGGGTGGCATCAGCGAAAGGCGAATCGACAAGCTGACCAATCCGGATTTCTCCCAGCTGCCGGCCTTTCTGATCGAGGACTCGGGCTTGAAGTCGGGCTTTATGATGGCCCAGGTCACCGCCGCTGCCCTGGCGAGCGAGAACAAGACCCTGGCGCATCCTGCCAGCGTCGATTCCATCCCGACCTCGGCAGAAAAGGAAGATCACGTCTCCATGGGGATGGGCGCGGCCCTAAGGCTGGCCCGGTGTGTGCGAAACGTGCGACGGATTCTGGCGATCGAACTTCTCTGTGGTGCTCAAGCCCTCGAGTTCCACCGCCCGCTGCGATCCAGTGAGCGCCTCGAAGCGATGGTCGCGGGCCTGCGTGAGCGAGTCGCTCGTTGGGACGAGAGTCACGAGATGGCCCGCGATCTCGATGGGGCGTACGAGTTTCTTGGTGCGCGGCCCGCGGGCTTTGTCGAAGACCTTCTCTAGCCTGGCCTTCTCACAAGCGTTCGTCGCGAGAGGCCGGAAGTGGTTGGAGACACAAGGCTTGCGTCCGAGACCAACGCAAGCGTACTTGACGTACGCTGAGGCGGTCGACGGGAGCGTAACGCAGTAGATTCAGGCACTTGCGACCTCGCAGTAGAAGGTTGGTGAGAAGGTCAGGCTAGCTGGGTGTTTTCGGTGGCAGATAGAATCGACTCGTGACGATAGCGATACCCGACCGTAAGACAATCCGGGCGCCGCGCGGGACCGAGCTTTCGTGCAAGGGCTGGCAACAGGAAGCTGCGCTACGGATGCTGATGAACAACCTCGACCCGCAGGTCGCGGAGATTCCGGAACAGCTCGTTGTCTACGGCGGCTCGGGTAAAGCGGCGCGTAACTGGGAGTGCTACGAAGCGATTGTCAGGTCGTTGCGAGAGCTCGAGAACGACGAAACCCTGTTGGTGCAGTCCGGCAAGCCGGTCGCGGTCTTTCCGAGCCACGAGGACGCACCTCGAGTACTGATCGCCAACTCACTGCTGGTTCCCCATTGGGCGACCGCCGACGAGTTCCGACGGCTCGAGGCCGCGGGGCTGACGATGTACGGCCAGATGACCGCCGGCTCGTGGATCTATATCGGCACCCAGGGAATTCTCCAAGGCACATACGAGACACTGGCCGAGTGCGCCAGGCAGCACTTCGACGGCACCCTCACCGGTCGTCTTACGATCACGGCTGGGCTCGGCGGAATGGGTGGGGCACAGCCCTTGGCGGTCACCATGAACGGTGGCGTTGCGCTGGTGGCGGAGGTGGAGCGGCATCGGATCGACAGGCGGCTCGAAACCCGGTATCTCGACAGGTTGGCCCCCGATATGGAAACCGGTCTTGCCGAGGCGCTTGCGGCGCGAGACGAAAGGCGGGCGATTTCGATCGCTGTGGAGTGTAACGCCGTCGATCTCCTCGAACACCTGCTGGCGGCCGGTGTCGTGCCGGATGTGCTCACTGACCAGACGTCGGCGCACGACGCGCTCCATGGCTATGTGCCGCACCGGATTCCCTATGTGGAGGCGTTGGCGCTCCGTGAGGCCGACCCGAAGGCTTATCTCGCCCGGTCCGCAGACTCGATGGCCGCTCACGTCCGAGCGATGCTCGAGCTCAAGCGCCGGGGCGCCGTTACATTCGACTACGGAAACAACTTGCGCGGTCAGGCGCTCGAGGCGGGTGTCGCCGACGCCTTTGACTTCGAGGGGTTTGTGCCGCTTTATATCCGGCCGCTTTTTTGCGAGGGGAAAGGCCCGTTCCGTTGGGCCGTGCTCTCCGGTGACGAGGCGGATCTCACGGCGACCGATGAGACCATTCTCGAACTGTTCCCTAATGACGAGGCGCTCAACCGGTGGATTCCAATGGCGCGAGAACGGGTTGAGTTCCAGGGCCTGCCGGCGCGAATCTGCTGGCTCGGTTATGGGGAGCGGGCCAAGGCGGGGTTGGCCTTCAATGAGCTGGTGGCCTCCGGGCGGGTCAAGGCGCCTATCGTGATCGGTCGCGACCACCTGGATTGTGGTTCCGTGGCATCGCCCAATCGCGAGACGGAGGGGATGAAAGACGGCTCCGACGCCATCGCCGACTGGCCGATCCTGAACGCTCTCTTGAACG
>JAOTZA010000248.1 GCA_029861655.1 Acidobacteriota bacterium
GATCAGCCGCTAGATCCGTCTGGGTCGGACGCGAGCTATGGTCGAAAGTTGTGTATGAGCTGAAGAGAGGTGACGTATCCTGGATCGACGAACGAACCTCAGGAGAAGACGATGCGAAGCACAATTACCAGTTCGGTACTACTCACCCTCCTGCTTGCGGGTCCGACTCCTGGCGACACTGGCCCCTCGAGCCTCGAACAGAGCATCGATCGCTATCTCCAGCCGTACATCGACATCGCCCATCTTTCGGGCACGCTGTTGGTGGCCCGGGATGGAGAGGTGTTATACGAGGAATCGTTCGGCCTGGCCAATCACGAGCACGTCGTGCCGAACGGTCCACGGACAAGGTTCTTGGTTGCCTCGATCAACAAGCCGATGACAACCGTGGTGCTCGCCCATCTGCTCGAGTCCGGGAAGCTCGCGCTGACCGACAAGCTGACGAAGTTCATCCCGGGGTTCCCGCGCGGCGATGAGATTACGATCGACGACCTCTTCCACCACAGTGCGGGTATTCCGGACCGCGTGACGGAACCAATTGACGCCTTAAGCCCTCAGACGCCTGCGAGTATGGTGGCGCTGGCCGCTCAAAGAGAGCTCGACTTCGAGCCCGGCTCGGATAGTGGCTACAGTTCCGCTGGTTTCTCAGTGCTCGCCCGAGTGCTCGAACTGGCGGCTGACCGGCCGTATCCAGACCTCTTGGCTGAGCATGTACTGCGGCCTGCCGGCATGGTGGACACGGTCAATGCGGGCGCCAGTGACATAGTTGAGTATCGCGCTTCGAGCTACATCTTCGATACGGTGGGCCTTCTCAACTCGCCCCTCGCCGACACTTCCTACTTGGTCGGAGCCGGATCGGTCTTCTCGACCCCGCGCGACTTGTTGGCGCTCCAGAGGGCTCTGCTCTCAGGGCAACTAGGCTCTCGGGCAAGCCAGATGTTGGTGAACGATCCTGGGGACCTTAGTTGGAATGGCCTCGCTCACGGTTTTCGCACCTTCGCGGACTATGACGCATCAAGCGGTGTGAGCACGATCCTGGCGACCAACCTGACATCTGGGGCCATCGATCGGATTCGTGACGCGTTACCCAGAATCGCCGTCGGAACAGACGTACCCACGCCAGCGCCGATCGAGGTCAACGCTGTTGAGGTCGCTCGGGAGGTACTCGAGAGCTATGAAGGTGCCTACGAGCTGGGTCCCGGCAGGAGCATGGAGTTGCGAGTGGTTGACGGCCGTGTGCGGATGAGAGAGTGGCTCTTGATCCCGACATCCGAAACGACTTTCTTCTCCCCACAGGATTACGCCGAGATCGAGGTGGTGCTTGACGACAACGGCAAGGCCGTCCGCCTCGACTGGAGCATCGGGGGTGAGATCTACCCGATGCCACGAGTGGCTACACCCAACGGCTAGTTCTGGAGGAGTCTCAGAGGGGCCGGGTCCGGCGCGAGGGAAGCCGAGGCGCGAGCCTCGAGGTCACCGGAGTCCGGGTAGCTCGCGCCGTGCCCTGCGGAGACTCCGACCGGGTCGGCACTGCAAGCTGACGTTCACAAGCGCCCTCAGACACCGGGCCGGGATCCGATCAGCAGGTCGTGGCCGGCCAACTGGTAGTCCAGCCCGGTCGAGGGCAGAACCGCATCGACCGACTGAATTGGCGACAACCCCTCGATCGAGCCAAATAGCTCGATGTCTCCCGCCGACTCGCCGACGCCGGAGTCCGAGTAGCGAGCCTGAATGCCGGTCTCCCGCGTCAGCCAGTCGAGATACTCCTGCAACCGCAGTCCCTCGATCTCCAGGCCTGGCGCCGCCTCGATGGCCCAATCCCATTCCGAGCCGTGCCGCGAGACCGTTCCAACCTCGACGGCCCCACGGGTGTCAACGGTCAGCTCTTGGCCCGCCTCGGCAGAGTGAGTTTCGGCTCCGCGACTCACCGACACCACGCCTTCGCGGACTCTCAGCCGAAGCGTGGCGGCACCGCCGTCTTGGATCCGCACCTCAAACTGCGTACCGATGTCTCGAACCGCCCCAAAGACGGTCGTGATCTCCACCGAACTACCGGCTGCACTGGCGGCATGGGCGACATGGGCGGCACCCGAGTCCACATAGACGGCTCCCTCGATCAAGTCGAGCGCGGCTCCCGATAGGAGACGAACGCGGCTGTCGCTGTCGAGCCGTACCGAATGCCCGTTCGAGAGCCTCACGGCCAGAAGAGAGGGACCCGTCGGGCCGGTCTTTGTGGAGATCACGGACCCTTCGACCAGCGAAGCTCCAGGCTCAAAGGTTCCTCCATCGGCTCGAACTTCGCCGTGCACGGTTTGGACCACGGCCACCGTCTCGAGCGCGACCGGTCCTGACCGGCTCAGCCACCACCAGCCCGCACCCAGGGCCATGACCAGCGCGGCCGCGACGGCGAACGCGGTGCGGTGAACCCATAGCGCGCGAATCGAAGCCGAGGTCTTCTGTTCACTGACCAGTTGTTCCCATTCGGCCCGCGCCGCCTCCTTGATCTTGACGAGATGCTCGTCCGGCACCTTTGGTCGCGGTCCGGCATGCTGCAGAAGCTCCCGGATCTCCTGATCGAGACTGGCGGCCCCATCGCCATCGCCAAAATTGGTGTTCTCGCCGATTCTGTTCATGATCCAAATTCCATTCTCCGGCCGATCAGACGCGTGACCTCGGGTGAGGGTTGCGTTGCTGTCACCAGATGGTTGAAGCCGTTGCGAAACGACTGGCGGGCACGGGTCAGAAGAGATTCCACAGCCTTGGGGCCCAGACTCATCCGCTCGGCGATGTCGTTGACCGAAAGATCTTCCAGGTACTTCCATTCCAAAGCCTGGCCGTAGTGCGGTGGGAGCTCGTCGAGGGCTCGATGCACCAACTCGATCGCCTCCTTGCGGATCGCCGCCTGTTCGGGGCCCTCGAGCTGCCATTCACTGACCGCCTCGGGCGAGGTCTCCTCCAGCTTGTCGAAGTCGACATCGCCCGCCGATCGGCCCTGGCGACGGAAATGCCCGGCGATCTCGTTCTTGCAGACCGCGCAGAGCCAGGTGGAAAGCGCCGCCTTGCCGCGAAAAGTCGAGAGTTTGGCGATCGCCTTGCAGACAGTGCTCTGGACGATGTCCTGGGTCAGATCGGGGTCACCGGCCAGGCGGCGCTGGGCGAACCGGTAGAGCAGCGGAATATAGTGATTCGAGAACTCCTCGAAGGCCTCTTCCTCGCCGGCGATCATCCGCCGCACCATGCCCATCTCATCTCGCCGGAGCCTTCGTTGCTGGAGTGAGACGACTTTCATTCGATCCTCTTGGCGGCCGGCGTTTTCACCGGCCCGTTCCTTTAGATGCAAGGCTATCCCCAATCCTTCGCATTATCCTGATTTCCGCTCAACACAGCGCAAACGAGCTCGGGCGGCATTAGACTCGGAACCATGAAGAAAGCCGCGAGACTTGTGTTTGCGGCTGTCCTTGCCGTCGTGGTCGCGGCATGCGGTTCGCGATCCCCGGCTCCCGAACCGACGGGTTCCACCTCTTCGCCGGCTTCGTCACCAGCCCTATCCGACACCCCGCCGTCGATTCTGCTGGTGACCCTCGACACCACCAGGGCAGACGCCATGGGTTTTGAGTCGGGCGCTCAGACCACACCGGCACTCGACGCGCTGGCCGCGCGAGGGGTCCGTTTCGCCCACGCCTACGCGACCGCGCCGGTCACCCTCCCGTCCCACGCCTCGATGCTCACCGGTCTCTACCCCTACGAACACGGGGTCCGCGAGAACTCCCGATACCTGGCGGCCGACCACGAACGGCTGGCCGAGCGTCTCACCGGGGCCGGGTACCGCACCGCTTCGGTGGTCTCGGGGTTTCCCCTCGCCGGCCAATTCGGTCTCGCGCGCGGCTTCGAGCATTACGACGACGACTTCGGAATCGGCGCTGTAGAGCGTCCCGCCGATGCGACAACCGATCGCGCGCTGGAACGGATCCGCTCCACCGGAAGCGCTCCGCTTTTTCTGTGGGTTCACTACTACGACCCCCACGAGCCCTACGCCCCGCCCGAGCCGTTTGCCTCGGAGCACCCGGGAGACCCCTATCTTGGCGAAATCGCTTTCATGGACTCGGAAGTCGGTCGTCTGGTCGATGGGTTCGAGACGAGATTTCGCGCCACCGGGACCCGAATCCTGGTGGCAGGCGATCACGGCGAGGCCCGCGGCGACCACGGCGAAGAGCTCCACGGAAACCTTCTGTATCAGGGGGTCATGCGGGTGCCGCTGATTGTTGTTGGAGACGGGACTGGAGACGGGAACGGAGGCGCGATCGAGCCCGGCTCGAGATCGGAGCCGGTGAGCGTACGCCGGGTGTTCGACACGGTTCTCGAGTGGTCCGGCACACCCCGATCCCACGATCTCCTGGAAGGTCCATCGGAGGTCGTGCTCGGCGAGGCGATGAAGCCGTTTCTACAATACGGCTGGCAGCCTCAAGTCATGGCGGTCCTGGGAGTTACCAAAGCGATTCGCTCGGGAGAGCTCGAGATCTATGATCTCTCGACGGATCCCGGTGAGAGCCACAATCTCGTGCGTGACACGAGGCTCGAGCCGAAGCTGGGTCGCGCCCTCGCCGCCTACCCGGTTTTGCAGAAGACCGCCGAGCCGGAATCCTCCGACACCGAGCCGAGCCGAACAGACCGCGAGAGGCTCGCCGCGCTCGGCTATGTCGGTTGGCAGGGTGCGCCGGCGCTTCAGGACAACGCCCCCAGTCCAAAGGACATGACCCATCTGTTCGCTGCACTCGACCGAGGGTCGGCGCAGTTCGTCCGACGCGAGTACGCCGAAGCCATCACCACCTTCGAGAAGGTACTGAAACAGGACCCGCGGAACCTCATGGTGAGCGTCCGCCTTGCGGTGGC